>NZ_JAZHFU010000030.1:0-28872 GCF_036541465.1 Bacillus sp. CFBP9009
GGTAAAATTAAAAGGCATGAGCCCGGTAGATTACCGGGTTCATGCCCTCAAGGCTGCCTAAGTAAATAAAGTGTCTAACTTTTTGGGTTCACTTCAAAAGCAGCTCTCTTTTTGAAGCAAGGTACCTTCTCCAATTCATGAACGGTCATTGAAAAATGATTGTCTCTTTTGTCACTTTCCATCACTGCCAGTTTGTGTGAAAGACCCCAGCTAAATCACGTCGCTCATAGGTATGTGCCCCAAAATAATCACGTTGTGCTTGCAGGAGGTTAGCATTTGAGATGCCTGTACGATAACTATCGTAATAAGTAAGTGAAGAGCCTAAACATGGAAACGAGATGCCAGAATTTATTCCCTCACAGACAACCTTTCGCAATCCCTTCTGGTAATTTGCAACCTTTTCAGCGAAATATGGTGAAATCAATAAATTGGCCAGATTCGGCTGCTCTTGATAGGCTTCGCTAATGACATTTAAAAATTCTGCCCGAATGATGCAGCCGCCGCGGAAAATAAGCGCAATATCCTTTAAAGGCAAATCCCAGCCGTTAAGTTCAGAACTCATTTTATATTGAGTGAAACCTTGCGCGTATGCACAAACCTTGCCCATATATAATGCTTGCCTAATATAGTCAATCCACTCATTTTTATCTAATTGTTGCTGAACGTTCTCAGGCCCTGTTAGAATGTTTTCTGCATGAACCCGTTCTTCTTTTAAAGCGGAAATGTAGCGAGCAAACAAAGACTCTGTAATAATCGATGCTGGTATTCCGTTATCAATTGCTTGCATGCTGGTCCATTTTCCTGTGCCTTTTTGTCCTGCTTTATCAAGAATCACATCAATCAAGGGTAAGCCCGTTACTTCATCTTTCTTCCTTAAAATTTCCGCTGTGATTTCGATTAAATAACTTTTCAGTTCGCCTTGATTCCATGTTTCAAAGATGTCAGCAATTTCAATAACTTCTAAATGCAATTTTTCTCTTAAAAACGTATAAGCTTCGGCGATTAATTGCATATCCGCATACTCAATCCCGTTATGTACCATTTTCACAAAATGACCTGCTCCTTTTGGACCGATATAGGTACAGCAAGGATCATCATTTACTTTGGCTGCGATTTTTGTCAGGATTGGAGCTACTTTTTCATAGGCGTCTTTATCTCCGCCTGGCATGATTGAAGGTCCTTTTAACGCCCCGACTTCTCCACCGGAGATACCAATCCCTACATAACTGAATCCTTTAGATTTCAATTCATCATATCTGCGTTCAGTATCTTCGTAATGGGAGTTACCGCCGTCCATGATAATATCGCCTGATTCAAGATGAGGAAGTAATGAAGTGATCACCGAGTCGATCGGTTTACCCGCAGTCACCATGAGAAAAATCTTTCTTGGAGTTTCCAGTGACTGAACAAAGTCTTGGATTTCGTAATACGGATGGATCGACTGACCGTCCAATTCAGCAACAAGCTGATCCGTCAAATCTCTTGTGTAGTTATAGACAGCAACTTGTTCCCCTTTACTAGCCATATTTAACGCGATATTACTACCCATAACCCCTAAACCAATGACACCAATTGTATTGTACATTTTATTTCTGCTCCTTCTATGTAAGAATAATAGGCAGTAAATCCCTGCCATAAGTGGGGGATTTACTGCCGGGAAAGGCCTATACAAATAAGCTTAGTAATAGAATAAATCCTAATCCAGCTACTGAAATAATCGTCTCAAGCAAAGTCCACGTTGCAAATGTTTCTTTCATGCTTAAACCAAAATACTCTTTAAACATCCAGAAACCAGCATCGTTAACGTGTGATGCGATTAAACTTCCCGCTCCGGTAGCAAGTACAACCAGGGCAAGGTTAACGTCCGTCTGACCTAACATCGGAATAACTAAACCTGCTGTCGTTAAGGCTGCAACGGTAGCAGATCCCAATGAAATACGCAGGATTGCCGCGATGATCCAGGCAAGCAAGATCGGTGATAATGATGTTCCTTTGAATAATTCAGCTACATAGTCACCTACACCGCCGTCAATCAATACTTGTTTGAAGGCTCCGCCGCCCCCAATGATCAAGAGCATCATTCCGATATGCAGAATCGCTGATGTACAAGATTCCATAATATCTTTCATTGGAATCTTTCTTGCTAATCCCATTGAATAGACCGCAAATAATAAGGAAAGCAACATGGAAGTACCTGCTTCGCCAATGAAACGGATAGCTGCCAGTAAACCATTATCTTCAAATCCCATTGTTTTTTGCATCAAAGTGATAATCGTAGCAATTGACATTAATATAACCGGAAGTAAAGCGGTAAATACACTGATCCCAAATCCAGGTGTATCTTCAAGTTTAAATGATTTTTGTTCTCATAAAGAGGCAATGCTGCCTGTTTTCGTAAATGATGCAGGTACTAATCTTTTAGCTATCTTCGTAAATACTGGTCCAGCTAAAATAACGGTTGGAACCGCAATGATGAAGCCGTAAAGTAAAACCTGACCAATGTCTGCGCCATATTCACCAGCAATAACGGTTGGTCCTGGGTGCGGCGGTAAGAAACCGTGTGTTACGGATAATGCCGCTACCATTGGAATACCAAGGTACAATATCGAAACTTTTAATTCTCTTGAAATCGCAAAAACGATTGGAATCAATAATACTAAGCCCACTTCAAAAAATAACGCGATACCGATAATAAATGACGCTGCCACGACTGCCCATTGAATATTCTTTTCACCGAATTTTTTAACAAGGGTCATGGCAATGCGTTGCGCTCCGCCTGAATCTGCGATCAACTTACCCAACATCGCTCCAAGTCCAAAGATTAACGCTAAGTGGCCAAGTGTTCCGCCTAATCCAGCTTCAATGGTTTTGACAATTCCGTCAAGTGGCATCCCAAGTGCTAAAGCCACTCCAAACGATACAATGATCAAGGAAATAAAGGTGTTTAATTTTAAGCCCATTATTAAAATTAATAAGGCGACAATTCCTAAAGCGACAATAACTAATGGCATTGTAATCCCCCCATGTCTTTACTTTGCAGCATTTATTAAGTTTCTTTGATAATCCGCAATCTGTGTATACTCGTTTTCCAATACCCTTGATAGGTTAATGAAAATCGGCAGTAACTGCCTATATTCTTTTACAGAATCAGCTTTCGGTGTGTGCTTGTGGGTATTGCCTATCATTTCAGAAACTACTTCGAAGGAATCAATTTCCCCAGCAGCATATAACCCTAATATACAAGCACCAAGGCACGAACTTTCGTAGCTTTCTGGAACCACGACTTCCGATTCGAAGATATCGGACATCATTTGCCGCCAAACAGCCGACCTTGCGAAGCCTCCCGTAGCTTGAATTCGGGTCACGGGACCGTCCATGCATTCGGTTAAGGCTAAAAATACTGTGTATAAATTGTAAATGACTCCCTCTAGAGCCGCTCGAATCATATGTTCTTTCTTATGCGACAATGTTAATCCGAAAAATGAACCCCGTACGTCCGGATTCCATAATGGTGCACGCTCACCTGCAAGATATGGATGGAATAACAATCCATCAGCGCCTGGTCTTACGCGTTCGGCAATCTTGGTCAAGACTTCATAAGCGTCGATTCCGAGTCTTTTAGCCGTTTCCACCTCAGAAGAAGCAAATTCATCGCGAATCCAGCGAAGGACCATCCCGCCATTGTTTACCGGCCCGCCAATCACCCAATGCTTTTCCGTTAAGGCATAGCAAAAGATTCTTCCTTTTTCGTCTGTTTTCGGCTCGTCAATAATCGTCCGAATCGCACCGCTTGTCCCAATCGTGACAGCGATTTCACCTTTCCGGATAGCGTTTACACCTAGATTTGAAAGGACACCATCACTTGCCCCAATGACAAAAGAGGTTTCTGGGTCAATCCCGATCTGTTTGGCTAAATCCGGGTCACAGTTGTTAAAGATCTTTGTTGTTGGTACGAGTTCAGATAATTGATCACGCGTTATTCCAGCAATTCTTAGGGCTTCCTTATCCCAATCCAAATTTTTGAGATTCAACATGCCCATCGATGAAGCAAGGGAATAATCGACAACATATTGATCAAAGAACTTTTTAAAGATATATTCTTTAATCCCGATATACTTTTTAACATTGGTTGCGATCTCCGGGCGATCATTCACGATCCAGGTAATTTTGGATAAAGGTGACATCGGGTGAATCGGTGTTCCGGTTCGTTTGTAAACTTCATGCCCATCTAATTCATCCTTTATTTTATGGGCCCAAGCTTCACTGCGATTATCTGCCCAAGTGATGCAAGCGGTCAGCGGCTGGTCATTTTCATCCATAGCTATAACACTATGCATCGCACTGCTAAATGAAATAAATGATGGTTTTTTATCTGGATGCTGCTTCGTTATATTTGAAAAGGCTTTCAGAACAGCCTGGAAAATCTCCTCAGGGTCTTGTTCCGCCGTTGTCATATCCGGTGTGTAAAGAGGATAGCCAATATTCTCTTGCTGGATGACATCGCCTTTTTTCGTGAATAATACAGCTTTTGTACTTGTCGTACCGATGTCTACACCTAACATATAGCTAGTCATTTTCTTGTTCGACTCCTTTTGAAAGCATCTGTTGGGCCATCCATAAGTCTTCAACTTTTTCTTGAACATCATCAAAGTTTTCATGTAACGACTTAATCATGATGTCTCGATCTTTTGTTTTGATCGCATCAATATAAAGTTGATGATTATTTAGGATCCGTGTAAATTCTTCATACTTTTCTTCAAAACGACTGCGCATGGATAGAAGAATCAAACTTTCCATCACAGGTTTTAAATTATCCCAGATCATCAGGATGTAGGAATGATCGATGGATCGAATGATCGTTTCGTGGAATAGGACATCCTGATAGGAAAACTCATCAGCATCAAGGTATTTTATGGACACTTTCATCATTTCTAATATTTTACTAAGTTCCATTACTAATTCATTCGTGTTCATCCGTACTAGACGTTCAAATACAAACGTTTCGATGAGTATACGTACATCATAAATTTCTGCATACTTTTTTTCTGTTAAACCAATGACAACCGCACCCATTCTTTCTAATCGGATGATATTTTCAGAGGCCAGTATTTTTAACGCTTCACGAACTGGTGAGCGGCTTACACCAAAATCAGCAGCTAATTTATTTTCAGATAGGATGGCACCGCTTTCAATCATCCCCGAAATAATACGCATTCTAAGCTCGGATGTAACACGATCACCAGCTGAAGCTTTTGAAAGCCATTTTACAGGATAAAGAAATTCCTTTGATTCAGCCATATATTCACCTCTATTAGAGTTCAAGTACACTTGTATACAAGTATTATAATCTTAAAATAATTAGTAATGCAAGCTTTTTGAATTCAACTGGATTCTCGTAATATAGTCAAAGTTTATTGGGAGTTTAGAAGGTTCTGAGGCAAAAATAATGAAGAAACACAGGGTGGTAATATCTGTTAACCAAGGGATTAGGCTGCTATTCCGAGCAACTTATGAATGAATCCAACGTCATTTTGGGCAGACTTTGCCCGTTGATGAGGTTAGTACCCTATTAGAGATTGCACGTTACTGGTCGGCTAGTATAGGTTGCTACTCGCGGGGATTAAGCTGCCTCCCTAAATTTACTTAGATAGCCCTCATTCACCTATAAAAAAAGCTATCATTGATGAACCTGCTTGCGTTTGTCTTCGGCCTTGCCTTGTTCTCTTTGACTTGCTTCTAGGTCTTGTTGTGATGTTCGAGCGAGCACAGGTCGCTACTCGCGGCGATTTAGCTGCCTTCAGTACTATCGTAGGTTGTCCCTCATTCACCCCTGTATATTTCTTTAGTACTGAAATGTAGGTGGTACTGCATCAATTATTATTCCCATTGTGATTGGCTTCCTGGCCCAGGGCGGTAATTTTGCTCCTGCACTTACCCTATTGCTTGTATAACCTTCGCAGGAGCACTGTCCTACATTTTCTTGGTTGGTAAAATCGAAAGGGGGCAGGATTTTGCTGATGTTGATTTACGGAATGGTAAGAAGTTACGAGCTAATTATGAATGCGTAGAATATCTACAAACAACAAAGCAGTGCATCCCGAAAATTGGGATCACTGCTTTGTTGTTTGTAATTCAAAGGAGCAGAAAAAACCAGCTCAATTGGTCATAATTTTCACCAATGTTTTACTACATCTTTTAGAACCTTCTAATTTTGTCGATATCTACTCAGAATTTGTAGATATTTCTCGGGAAATTGTTGAAATTTGAAAATAGTGATTGCGAATAGTTGGAACAAAGGAATTTCTACTTTTGATTTGATTGCCTTAGGTTTAAATAGTTATTAACAGAAATTAACACCTGAATATCGTAAAGGAGACTAAAATAAAGGTAATGAATCCTTTTTCTTATTGAAGTAATGCTTCGTAATGGTTTTTTTGTTGTTCAGTTTTAAGCTGTGACATATCGTTTGTCAGTTAGATGTTCATTTCACGTGTAGCTGTGAGTTCATTGATTAAAAGATTAAGCTCTCTTTTAATTGAATGAGAACATGGGTTAAATTGTCATATGTATCGGGTATCGCTATCTCTGTTTCATTGGTTCCTTCTAATCTATCTTTTTGTAGATACAAGGGTCTTTAGCTATATCGTTTAGGGGCTGCCCGTATCGCGTAACACTTTAAGCGTTTCGATGTCGGATTGAACGAAGGTATTTGTATTTACATATTTTAACAATAATTTTCCGTTTCACTCTAAGTTTTTAACATACTTTCGAACATTGATTTTGCATCTCCACTTCTTTGCCACTTCCTTGGAAGAGGATGTATATCCTGTCACATATCGGACCTTCCTTTCTATTAAAGATGAAGGTTCCTTGGATTTATTTTCATGTTATATCGCCCAGCGATACGAAACACAAAAAAGAACAGATAGGCCCCTTTCTTGAGGAACACTATTGAGGACATAGATCTTGCTGGAGCTGGGAAACCGTTGGTTTAAGCCGAGACATATCGTTTGTCAGTGGAAGTTCATTTCAAGCGTAGCTGTGAGTTCATTGGTTAAAACAATTAAAATCTCATTTATTTGTTTGGAATTATGGGTTAAGTTGTCATATATATCGGGTATCGCTATCTCTGCTTCATTGGTTCCTTCTAATCTATCTTTTTGTAGATACACAGGTCTTTAGCTGTACCCTCTAGGGACTTGTCCGTATCGCGTAACGCTATGTGCGCTTCGATGTCAGATTGAATAAAGATAGGCAACCACCATCTTAAAACCTCATATCCGTTTTGTTCTAAGTTTTGACCATACTTTTGAACAGTGGGTGTGCATCCCCTCTTCTTCTTCCACTTCCTTAGAAAAGAATACTCGTTCATTCGGATGTATATCATGTTTGCATATCAAACGCCGCTTTTCTATTAAACCTAAAGGTTCGAATTTATTTGCAAGTTATATTGCCCAGCGATACGAAACACACAAAAAAAGAGCCGATCTATCCCTGTCTGGAGCACCTCTAGTAAGGATGACTCCTGTTTTTGAATGCAAGTTTTCAACCTCCTATCAAACATGCCTTTTTAGCTTGCTTCAAATTGTGTATTTTGTTTTAGATGCATATCGCTTAAACAAATCCCCAATGAATTTCAATTGAGCCTTTGGTAGAACGTCCGCTACATTGGTATTGCCGAGCATTTGCATAACAGGTGCCAAATCCTGTAAAGTTGAAAAATCCTTTCTTAATTCTGTTTTTCAGCTAGCGAATCATATATGGCACTGATTTTTTAAAACTTTGTGGATTCGCATCTCAATGCTTTCATCCATCATTATTTATTTAAAAAATATTTATCAAATGTTCTTCATCAATAATTTGCTTCCACAAATCAATACACAGCTAGGCAAAAAACCTTAACAGTCACCTTATTTTCTGAATATGGAGAAAAGCGCCCGCCATTTTTCGGAACGTTTTTGTATAGTCTCTTCTAAACGTTTATTAAATTCATTTTGTGAACTCCATTCTTTTTTCTGTTCGTCCCGCATATTTTGTATTTCTTTTTGTAAGAGTTCACTTTTTTGTTTTTCTTGTTCCAGCAATGTTTCGTAATGGGTATTTTGTTGTTCTGTTAATTGTTCAATTTTAGAATTAGTTCTTTGCGCTGAATTTCCAATACTAGAACTTATAACATGATGATCTTGCTGGAGCCGGGAAACCTTTGTTTTAAGCTGTGACATATCGTTTGTCAGTTGGACATTCATTTCACGTGTGGCTGCGAGTTCATTGACTAAAAACATTAAGACCTCGTTTAATTGATTGGGGTCGTGGGGTGAATTTTCATATGTATCGGGTATCGCTATCTGTGTTTCATTGGATCCTTCTAATCTTTCTTTTTGTTGATATACAAGGTCTTTAGCTGTATCGTCTAGGGGCTTGTCCGTATCGCGTAGCGCTATAAGCGCTCCGATGTCAGATTTAACAAAGATACGTCGATCTCCATCTTTCAAAAACTCATATCCATTCCGCTCTAAGATTTGACCATATTTTCGAACAGTGGGAGTTGCAATCCCCACTTCTTCTGCCACTTCCTTGGAAGAGAAAGCTCGTTCATTCAGTTGTATATCGCGTCGCATATCGGACCTCTTTTCTATAACTAGTTGTATCTGTAGTCTACCTGACCTTAAATTTTCTGTCTAGATAAGTATAGCCTATCCAGAAGTTGTTAGGGATAGCGATAAGATTTCCTTTTCCTTTCTTCTGTTTCCATATAGGATTAGATCATCTATTCGCTTTCCTTCCTTCTCTTGCATAGCCTCTATCCTTATCCATTGTGGATGTTACATCTGGTTGGGCCTGGCGCCTGGTCCCGTGCCTTTAGAAAACTGGCCAGCCTTATCCTCAAGATTCCCCCCTTTTTGTTGCAAGTTACACACTGGCACAAATTTCGTATAATCACTTAAGTTAAATTGAATCCTCTTATAATTGTCATCCTTGATAAGATTGTAACTTATAGGAGTATACTCTAGCTCTAATATAGTCTGCACCCACTAATTTAGCCCGTAACGTTCGATGATTTCCATCACTAGATACATGATATTCTATCATCGCAGGCTTTCTAGAATAACTTTGTGCATATTTTCTTTCGAAGTGCTCAAAAAGAGTAGAATTACATCCTAATTCATAGGCTCTTTTACATAACCAGCTTTGACTTGTTCTATAAGAACTTCCCATTGATTTGTTTTTTGTTTCGTTGTGGAGACTCCGCTTACACCAGTTTGGACCGATTCCAATATTTTTCCGCACTAAAAAAAGCTCGACCCAAATGGCACATTATATGCCTTTTGGGTCAGCTCCTTTTCTCATTATTTCATCAGCTTTGCGACTGGCTTCGAAAGAAGCAATAAAACAATACCTAAACCAATTGTTACAAAACCAATTACACTGAAGATTTCCAGGTAACCTAAAGACTGCGTATATGCAGCTAATTGTCCGGCTACCATATTGGCCACCGCGGAACTTGCCAACCATACTCCCATTAGAAGAGAGGCTAGCTTGATTGGAGCAATTTTACTTACCATTGACAAGCCAACTGGTGAAATCATTAGTTCGGCTAATGTATGAAGGAAATACGTTACAATCATGAACAGAATGTTCACTTTCAGCGCTGTATCGTTTCCTGTATACATAACAGCTGGAAGCAGTACTAAGAAACCTAAACCAACAGTGACTAAACCAAGAGCCATCTTCGTTGGGGTTTTTAAGTCACCGCGTTTTGAGCTGCCAAGCTTGTACCATAAAGCAGACATAATTGGCGCTAAAATCACGATGAATAATGGGTTCAATGATTGGAACCAGGCAGTTGGAACCTCAAAACCAAATACATTCCGATCAATTTGGTCATTAGCATACAATGTCAATGAACTTCCTGCCTGCTCGAAAGCGGCCCAAAAAGCAATAACGAAGACTGCCAAAATCACGATAGCCGTTGTACGTTTTTGTTCTCTTTTCGTTAACGGTGCAGCTGACTTTTGACCAGAAGTAACTTCCGGTTTGCCAGTAGGTTCTTTACCAATATCACCTAAATAGCGATTGCCTAATAAGTTGAAAACTAACTGTCCTACAATCATGCCAATTGCTGCTGTCAAGAACCCATATTTATAGCTCATCAGGCCAACTACTAATGGTGCGAAGAAAGCCCCAACATTAATACCCATATAGAAGATGGTGAAAGCTCCATCACGACGCGGATCGTTGTCTTCATAAAGATCCCCAACAATTGTCGAGATGTTTGGCTTGAAGAAACCATTACCGATAATCAATAAACCAAGACCAATGTAAAGCGCTGTCAAACTCTGACTTGAGAATAGCGAAAAGTTACCAAGCGCCATTAAAATACCGCCAATCGTGATTGCCAATCTTCTGCCTATGAAACGGTCAGTCAAGTATCCGCCAATCATTGGCGTAATATAAACGGCACCAGTAAAGAATCCGTATATGCCCATAGCCGTAGATTTGTCGACTCCAAGCCCGCCATTTACAACAGTTGCTGTTAAGTAAAGAACAAGAATTGCTCTCATTCCGTAATAGCTGAAGCGCTCCCATGCCTCAGTAGCGAACAGCATATACAGTCCTGGAGGATGCTTTTTCCTGGACTGGTTTGGCTGCTGAACATCTTTTAATAGTGCTTGCATAATAAAGTCCCCCTAAATATGGTTAAATATTAAACCATCCACCAATCGTTACTTTCACAAAATAATTGCATGGTTTTTATTTTAATAGACAAATTATTGATTCTTTCCACCTACGCCTAATACGATGTTGGCGACGCATGCCATCCAACCCACCATCAGTAAGCGTTTACATTTCTAATCTTGACTCTGGTGCAAAAGAAATCAGATAGCAAAATCTAAATGAACATTAACTAATAAATTCATTCATTTTACTCGAAGACGTTCAATGAAGACATTTAAATTTTAAAGAATATTTATTGTTGTAAAATAATTTTATATTATCAGAAAATATAAAAATACAGAAAAAAAAGAAAAAAAGTCCTACTGCATTAGCGGCCTGTGCAGCAACGGAGACCCCCATTATAATAAAAAAAACTGCCTTGTTTTAAGGCAGTTTCTTAGTCAACAATCCATTGATATAAATTTTTCGGTCTTCCTATTTTTTGATAACTCACAATAATTTCCACTTTTCCTTCATCAAGTAAATGCATAATATAGCGATAGACGGTCGGATAAGCCAAACCTACTTCTTTAGAAATTGTATCAACAGAAAAAGGTTCACGATTAGAATGCAGAAAATCACTAACGTGACAAAGTGTTCTCTTACTAATTCCCTTTGTTACAAATACTTCCTTTTCTTCACTGGGTTTTTGCTGCGGAGCTGATTGGGTTAATTTTGCAAGGCGAGCATGCAGTTGAATTCTTGAAATCAAATCAGGCGCTTTTACAGGCTTTAATGCAAAATCCGTTGCGCCTGCTTCAAGAAAGCGATCAGCAATTTCCTGTCGTTCATCGACTGTTAATACAAGAATCGGAACATCAGCATTAAGTTTACGAAGCTCACCCACTGTTTTTATTCCGTCCATTTCCGGCATATGATAATCAACTAAAACAACCTCTGCTCCTTTTTCTGCAAACACATTTAACCCTTCTTTTCCGTTGTTAGCCGTATCTACATTCCAGCCGGCAAATTCACAAATTTCACTTAGCATATATTGAATTGATGCATCATCATCAATGACTAAAATGTTCATCTTGACACACTCCTCTCAGCTAGTTTAATCCAAATTATTGTCCCGTGCCCAAGCTTGCTGTCAATTTCTAAAGATGCACCATGTCCTTTAGCAACTTGTCTTACGAAAGCTAATCCCATCCCTGGATGCGATTTCGTACTGAACCCAGCTTTCCATATTTTCTCCTGCTCTTTAGGTGAAATCCCTTTCCCATTATCTGATACGCCCAGCCAAAGTTCATTTTCATAGGTTTTTACCTTAAGCAAAATCTGGCCATCTTCTATTCCATTCACTGCATCGTAAGCATTGTCAATTAAATTCACTAATGCCCTTGTCATTCGGATTTTATTAATTAAAATTTTAATTTCAGGATCTGTTTGAAAGTCTACCTTCAGATTAAGATTTGTCCCGCTCAGTCTGCTTGCTTCGACGTATTCAACTAAATCTTTTATACGGCACCAATGTTTTTTATCATCATATAAAATCTCGGAAATCATGTCGCTAACGGAATGAATCGATGATGAAATCTTTTGACAATATTCTTTAATTTTAGAATCGTCCACTTTCAAACTAATTAAAGAATTTAGCCCCTCAATTGCTGTGAGAGGTGTTTTTAAATCATGGACCAGATATAGTGCTTCTCGTCCTGATCTTGACTGCATTGCTTCTAACTGCGCATAATGAAGCTCTTGCTTTATCCGCCACTTTTGTTCAGCTAATGAAAAATACACAGCTAAAATAACAGCATTAATAACAAAAATTAAACACAAAGTTAAACTGTACAATGTTAAAGATTGCTCAAATCCAATTTGAACCGCTATATCTTTTAATTCCTTTGAAATCGACCCTTGCCCAAATCCATATTTAGATAAAGAAGGAATCTCATTCAGCCATTCAATCCCAAAGATTAATTGAGAACAAATAATCGTTTTAATAATTGGCTTTAGCCTATCCTTTTCAAAGGCTTGCAATAATAAGATTGCTAACAACAATAACAATGCATATGCGCTAAATGAGTATGTTAAAGAATAATAAGCATTTATCACGATATAGTCGAGAGGAATAACAATAAGAGGAATGATGATTTTTAACCATGGACGGTTTAAACGATCACCAATTTCGTCTCCCAACAGCAGTGCACCAATATAATGAAACAAAGCTAAAACTGTATTTAAAGAAATTAACAAAAAAACGGCAAGCATTAACTTATTTCCTGTTTCTTCACCTTCTCTTAATGAAATAAGCAAATCAGTAAGACCAATTTCGTCAGGACCCAACCACGATAGTAAGAATACCCCGAATAAAATCACTCCGATTTTCATCCATATTGTCCAAGACTTCATAAGACTAGATATCATAATCATTTCACCTTTAATAGATTAATTGCTTATAGAATAGAATGATAACCATTCTTTCATTTCGTATTTATTTTAAATTTATGTATACCTCTGCATAATCTCATTATACGCAACTCATCATAATTATGAAAATTATAAAAAAATGTGTTTTGGTGCAAAAATCCGAACAGCTTGCAAGTAATCTCTAAATCTTGAACAAAGCATTATGTACTTGAACTGTTTTCTAACGTCATTTTTAAATGAGGTTTTATTTCATTCGCGGATGGCTAATAATCAATAGGTATGTCCCCGTTTCAACGACCTAAGTTTTTCAAGAAAAGGGCGCGTTTCTGGGGCAAGAAATGCGCTCTAAGCAGCCGGTGCCTTTGCATTAGGAAGATTGTCGAAGGAAAACAAGAAATAATAAAATAAATATCCTTATCCCAAGCCTTCTCGATCAATAGAGGAGGGCTTTTTCGATGTCGCTGGAAAACAAATATATAGTAATTTGTATTTGTCAAAAGGATGGTAGAGAATGCTACTGCTGATTGGCGTGATCCCATTTATTGAAATGAAATAGATTTGCGTTGTTTACAATCTCTGTTATATAGTTCATGGTGATTTTTGCAGCCGTTTGAAAATCGTAGCTTTTGCGATTATTTAAAACATTTGTAAACATTCCCTGCCATACTAAAATGGTTAATTCATTAATCGCATCAACGTTTTCCTCTTTAATGTAGCCCTCTCTTAGTGCAATTTCTAAAAAGGATCGCCCTCTTTTTGACACATTACGTTCGAATAGGATAGTCTTTAATTCTTCAGGAATGTTAATCAAATCAGACGGATAGATTTTATAATAGTCCTCGAGCAGCTTTTCAGGTTGATCAGCTAGGTCCATAATAAAAACCGCATGGAAAATTTGTGGTTGCTGAAACGAGTGATTACAAAAACATTCCCATGCTAATAAGTACTTTTCAATTGGATCTTTTCCTTTTTCAATATAAACAGCTACCTCATCTGTGTAGCATTTCAAGAATTTCATTGAAGCGAAAAAAATCAAATGGGAGACCTCAGAAAAATAGTTATAAATGGTTGCGCTATTATAGCCCGCTTTATCTGCAACTTTCCTTATTGTTACATTCTCTAAACCTTCTTCTTCGATAATTTCAGCTGTTGCGTCCACAAAGTATTTCCACATGCGGCCCATTTGTATTTCTTTTTTTTTCATATCTATTCCCCTCACATTTTTAAAAAGATATAGGTCCATTTCAATCACTGAACCCTATAAAACAAAGCTTTCTGTTTTCTTATCTATATTTTATAGTGGCGTGCTAATCAATAAAGTGCTGATGGATAAATTATACCAAACTATGGCATGGAAGCCGAAAGAACATTAGCCCACAATAGAAACGTATAAAAATAAAAAACTGGCAAAAAACAAAACGTTTATCGCCAGCCTCTTTACATTTTTGGGGATCTTTAAGAAAACCTCATTATTCTATCACTTGGCAACCTTTTAATCCTCTTGTTTTTGCTAACTTGCTTTCATTTCTCTCTTCAGAAGCGCAATCTCTTTTCGTTTTTCTTTCGTTACTCTTTGCCAAATTATAGCCGTAATCAACCCAACAATCGTCAAGCCTAATAAAATCGTAAATAATACCTTATAACCGTCTGTACCACTCCAGTGGTCCAAACAAGCACCTGCGACAATTGGCATAAAGATTTCTCCGCTATACCCAATAATCATCAAGGGCATAGCAACTGTTCCTGTTGTTTCGACAGGATAGTCTCCTTCTACCAAAATAGCGAAGTGCGTTGCCTGTAATGCATACATTGATATATAAATAATTGCTATAAAAACTAACAGTAATAAGATGAAAGAAGGCTTTCCGGGTAATACGATGAGAGCAGCTAAACCGAGTGCCAGAACACAATAGCCAATTATGACCATATTCGAAATACCAATTCGATCCCCGATAATGCCGGAGCCAAAACTTCCGATTGGGCGGCAGTATTGTGAAAAGTAACCCAAAGCAGCGGCAATTATTGTTGAAGCACCAAATGCGGCCGTTGCATAAGGCGTAATATAATAGAAACTATTAATCATCGCATAAGACGTTAAAATAAGAATGGCCGCCAACCAGGTTGTTGGCATTTTGAGAATCCTCAAAAGTATTGCCCAATCAAATTTTTTATTTGCCTTTTCTTTTATTTCATCACTACTGTTGTTACCATCAGGTTCCTTATAAAGTAACATAATCATGATCCCTAAAAGAATACACATCACGGAATAGAAAATAATCACAGAGGACAATGCCAGCTTGTCACTCAGTTGCTTTGCTAAAAAGGCGAAGAGTCCTAATACCAAAGCAGATTCGATAACTTTGGCAGCACCGCGTCCGCCTTCAAAAAAGCCGAATGCTTTTCCTTGTTCATTTTCAGATGCTAACGAACGGACGGCTTTTATTAACGCTACCCAAAAGGTCATGATGGATGTTATACCCCAAGCTGCATAGATTAGCAACAACACAGGGTAAGGTGGATACAATAGTAAAGCAAAGCCTAGAATCCCTGTCGCAAATAAGGATATTGACAACAAGTGCTTCGTTCTCCATCGATCTGCCACATACCCTCCAAAGATATAGGAAATCAAACAGCAAACTCCATATGCACTGCCAAGCGTACCCATTTGTGTATTGGTTAAGTGAAAGGCATTTAAGAATACATCATAATAATAGTTTCGAAAATATGGCAATGTATAAATCATTTCACCTGCAATGATTAAAATGACTAGGGTAGGTATATTTTTCCTTAGTTTACCTTTCATCTCTTTTCTCTCCAATCTCTGGCTTTTTAAAGTCCTAAACGTTCAATCTTTTGATCCCAGTTCTTATGAAATGCCGGTCGGTCGTTTTCTTTAACATCCATTTCCCCAACAATCATAAAGTTTTCTGCATCAGAAGTTTGCGTAACGGTAATGTCAGCGTCAATCCACCAACCCTCACGCCCTATTCTCATTTTTTGACAAATGGTATATTTCGCGGAAAGAGGATTAGCATTACTTAATGTCAACTCTCGTCTCAAATTGTGTTCAACCGTAACATCGATGTCATCAAAGCGATAGACCCCTTCACCAAATACCCCTCCAACACCATCGGTTATGCAAGTCCATGTATTCGTTAAAATATCGTATGTAATGGAACGATCGACTCTTCCCTCTGAAAGCATAGTTGTCGGAGTTAATGGCGCGCTTTGAGGACTCATATTCGGTCCAGATACCCGGCTTCCTTTAAAGATTGGTAATGAAAACTTTGCGGTTTCAAGATTCAGAGTAAGTGTTGCATCCTCAGGCATTGTCCAAAACATTGGCCAAAAAGTTGTTGCAATAGATAAACGTACCCGGTGCCCGGCTTTAAATTTATGCCCGCAACAGTCAAAATTAACAAATGCATTTACCTTTTCACCAGGGGTTAACAAGTCTACTTGATCATGTCCATTTAAATGGGTTAAATTCATTACTCCATAAGAAACACGGGTAACGGCTCCATCTGGTGCCACATCTGATAGTTGTGTGAAGAGCATTGCCTTTGGTTTGTCACTTGTCATTTGTACTTCAAATCTTGGATAACCAACTATTTCTAATGGGCTTTCTAAGACATCCCCTTCAAATACCATCGCCATACCATCATCCAATCGTTGGTCTGACGGACTTTCACCCGGTACTCCGGCACCCATCCATTCACCTGATAAAAGGCCGTGATTTAAAGGTGTTTTTAATAACACTCGCTCTTCTGTTTCATCTCTTTCCTCTAGCAATTTACCATGAGTCAATTGATAAGTTTGCGTTAGAACTTCATTTGATGGCCAGGAATCGAGTCCAACCCACTCTCCTTTACTTACTGGTTTAATGGAAGAAGGAGGCATACTTTCCTCAAGCCATACATTCACCATTGGTCCATCCATCGCATCGTTCGCTTTTCCTTTTAGCCAATGATCCCACCATTTAACAGCTTCTTGCAAAAAGCCCATTGCTGGTCCTGGAATTCCATCATGAGGGTATACGTGTGCCCAAGGACCAATAATCCCCTTTCTAGGAACTGAAAGCCCTTTCATTAAACTTAATACGGTATTCGTATAAGAATCTTCCCAACCATCGATGGCTAGAACTGGCACTTCAATGTCATCGTAATTTTCACAAACTGAACCATGCTTCCAATAAGCATCTCTCGTTTGGTGCTCCATCCATTGCGCCATCCATAAAGGCATTTCCTCTAATCTTTCCAGCCATTTTTCACGCCAGCTATCCCCAACAATATGAGGGTCAAGTGGACGCACCTGATAGGCTAGCATAATGGCCCCCCACCAGAAATTATCATTTAAGAGGCAGCCGCCTTTATAGTGGATATCATTGTTATACCGGTCATCGGTAAACCCGAGTGTTATAATTGCTTTTAAATTTTTGGGTCTTCTGGCTGCAACTTGAAGGGAATTAAAGCCCCCCCATGATTTACCCATCATACCGATATTTCCATCACACCAATTTTGCTTTGAGATCCAATCAATAACTTCCAGAGCATCATCTTGTTCTTGCTGTAAGTATTCATCCCTTAGCAGACCATCTGATTCTCCCGAACCTCTCATATCCACTCTGACAACTGCATAACCGTTCCCGGCAAAATAACCATGCATCGGTTCATCTCTTGCCCTTGTACCGTCTGTTTTTCTATAAGGAATATACTCTAAAATGGCAGGTACTTTTTGACCTTCCCTAACTTCAGGCAACCAGATACGACTTGAAAGTCTAGTTCCATCTTTTAAAACAATCCAAGTGTTTTCAATGATTTTGAACGCATAAGGAAAATTAGTGATAATTTCTTTTTCTTTATATTCTGTTGACATTTTTCATCCTCCTCTTAGTCATTTTTCATCCGCCGTAAAGTAGTCATTATCATTATTTTTTAACTCACTTTAAGCGCTTTCTATAAATTTTTAATCGAAATTACAAAACAATCACAGTAATTTTATAATCATGATTACAGTTGTGAACCTAGTATATCACCCCATGACATGTTGAACAACTTAAAATTTTCAGAATTTTTAGATTGGATTTTACTTTACATAAAAAGAAAAGATGATTTGTTCTTCACCTTTTCTTAATTTCCCCATTATGATATAGAGCATTAATAGTTTGTGTAGGTTCATAATCTACATATAATCTGTTACGATTTGAATCAATCTTTTCAAGTAACTGTTCCAGCTCTAATAAAGGTCTATCAACCGCCTTGTTCTCATTTGATATATTGTAGAGAAGTGCCTCCAGAGCGTTTAGATTCATATCTAATCTTTCACGATTAAAAAGGTCATTTAGCACTTTTAATAAACGCTATAAAAGAGTAATGAAGTAAAATTCTTCTAGCAACATCATTCTCAACTGATTTTTCAAATACATTTTTCTGTACTCTTCAAATTCCTGCAAATAAATAGTTCGTTTATCTTTCCAACAATTTAAGAACTCAATTCCAATTGCACCATGATTGTCAGTAAATGTTGTGAATCTTTCCTGAAAAGCTCTTGTTTTTACTGACAACAAAGAAAAGGCCTCCCACAGTAAACTGTGGGAGGCCTTCAACTTTAAAGATATTCACATGTTTGGTGAGCATTCATTCTGAATCCTCGTTAAACCCCTTTATTAAGGGATTTAGGCGATGATTACATCATGCCGCCCATGCCGCCCATGCCGCCCATATCAGGCATGCCCATGCCGCCGCTGCCTGCCGGTTCTGGTTTGTCAGCAACAACAGCTTCTGTTGTTAAGAACATAGCTGCTACAGAACCAGCGTTTTGTAGAGCTGAACGAGTTACTTTAGTAGGATCAACGATACCTGATTCGATCATGTTCACCCATTGTCCAGTAGCTGCGTTGAAGCCAGTGCCTACTGCTTCGCCTTTAAGGCGCTCTACGATTACAGAGCCTTCAAGTCCAGCATTGTGAGCGATTTGACGAACAGGCTCTTCGATGGCACGAAGAACGATTTTCACGCCTGTTGCTACGTCGCCTTCCGCTTGAATTTCAGCGATTTTATTGTATACGTTAAGAAGTGCTGTACCACCACCGGCTACGATACCTTCTTCAACAGCGGCACGAGTGGAGTTCAATGCATCTTCAATACGAAGTTTACGTTCTTTCAATTCTGTTTCAGTAGCTGCACCGACTTTGATTACCGCTACGCCACCAGCTAATTTAGCAAGGCGTTCTTGTAATTTTTCACGGTCGAATTCAGAAGTTGTTTCTTCTAATTGAACACGGATTTGGTTTACACGAGCTTGAATTTGAGCTGTATCTCCAGCGCCTTCAACGATCGTTGTATTTTCTTTTGTAACAACCACTTTAGACGCACGGCCTAATGAATCGATTGTTGCAGATTTAAGATCAAGACCGATTTCTTCAGTGATTACTTCGCCGCCTGTAAGAGCTGCGATGTCTTCAAGCATTGCTTTACGACGGTCACCGAATCCAGGAGCTTTAACCGCAACAGCATTGAATGTTCCACGAAGTTTGTTCACAACAAGAGTTGCAAGCGCTTCGCCTTCTACATCTTCAGCAATCAATAATAGCGGTTTACCTTGCTGAACAACTTGCTCAAGTACAGGAAGGATTTCTTGGATATTCGTGATTTTTTTATCTGTGATCAAGATATATGGATTCTCAAGGACCGCTTCCATTTTATCTGAGTCAGTAACCATGTATGGAGATGCATATCCGCGATCGAACTGCATACCTTCTACTACGTCCAATTCAGTTGTGAAACCTTTAGACTCTTCGATTGTGATGACGCCGTCGTTACCAACGCGCTCCATTGCTTCCGCAATCAGTTGGCCCACTTCTTCATCAGCTGAAGAGATGGCAGCAACTTGTGCGATTGATTCTTTGTTTTCAACAGGTTGGGAAATGGCTTTCAATTCTGCGATTGCAGTATTGACCGCTTTCTCGATTCCTTTACGGATACCCATTGGGTTAGCACCAGCTGTTACGTTTTTAAGACCTTCGCGGATCATCGCTTGTGCAAGAACCGTTGCAGTCGTTGTACCGTCACCAGCTACGTCGTTTGTTTTGCTTGCTACTTCAGCAACCAATTTCGCACCCATGTTTTCGAATGCATCTTCCAATTCGATTTCTTTAGCGATCGTCACACCGTCATTAGTGATAAGCGGTGAACCGAATTTTTTCTCAAGAACCACGTTACGACCTTTTGGTCCAAGCGTTACTTTAACTGCATCTGCAAGTGCGTCCACACCACGAAGCATGGAGCGGCGAGCTTCTTCACTAAATTTAATTTCTTTAGCCATTTATAAGTACCTCCCTAAAATTTTAAGAAAATTTTCGTTCAGTTAAGTATGATGTATAATTAGCCGATAACAGCTAGAATGTCGCTTTCACGTAAAATTAAGTATTCAGTGTTTTCGTATTTAACTTCAGTACCTGCATATTTTGAGAAGATAATTAGATCGCCTTGGGCAACCTCTAAAGCAACACGTTCGCCATTTTCAAGGACACGGCCAGTACCAACAGCTACTACCTTACCTTCTTGTGGCTTTTCTTTAGCAGTATCAGGAAGAACAATACCGCTTGCAGTTTTTTCTTCAGTTTGAACTAGTTCAATAATAACGCGATCACCTAATGGTTTTAACAAGTGAAACAACCTCCTCATATTCTCTTGATAATTTGTTACATGATTATTAGCACTCTTCATCATCGAGTGCTAACACATTTATAATATTAAATAAACCGAGCCTTTTTTGCAAGTATCTTATTGAAAATTTTTTATTAATTTCTGATAAATTACGGGTAAACTACTTTAGCATAATGATTTCCTTAACAAAGTTATTTAAATGTTATGTTAAGGGTACCTTTAAGTGGTGTTCTGCCTCAATTTTTGATACCATTTTGGAGTATGCGTTTATAGCTTGTCCCCATATCAGGAACGTTCCGAGCGGAATGGGTGACTATAAAAGGAGTTTTCATTTTTGAAAAAAGAATATTGGTTCGTCATCATCACCTATATTGCCATGCAATTATCCAGTATTGTTGGGGTACCCATTTTCATGCTGATCGGGTCTTATACCGGAATGCCGGCTGATGAACTCCAAGTGAAATCTGCAGCATACTGGATAGTTTTCAGTTTTCTCGCTGCTTTATTCTTGATTCTTTTTTTAATGAGAAAAGATATGAGGGAAAAGTTGGACACGAGAAATCAAACTTCCGTTTCGATGTCCATATTATGGGCAATTGCAGGAGTGTTCATGGCTCTTTTTGCGCAAAGCATTGCCGGCAGCATTGAACAAATGCTTGGGGTGGAGTCTGAATCTGAAAATACGCAGCAACTCATTTCACTCATTTACAAAGTCCCCATGGTCATTTTCGTCACTTCAGTAATTGGACCTATATTGGAAGAATTAATTTTCCGGAAAATCATTTTCGGATCACTTCATAAACGCTTTAACTTCTTTATTTCAGCTCTAATCAGCTCAGTTATTTTCGGCTTGGCGCATGGTGAATTTGAACATCTTCTTTTATATACGGCAATGGGCTTCACTTTTGCTTTCCTTTATGCAAAAACAGGTCGCATTCTCGTATCAATGAGCGCTCATATTGCGATGAATACGCTTGTTATCATCCTTCAAGTGGTATATCGGGAGGATATAGAGAAGATGATAGATACTGCACAGGCCTTCATCGGAGGTTTATTATGAAACGTCAATCACCCTTATTCATGGGCATCATCTATGCAGGCTTAGGAGCTCTTTTTACCGCTATCGCGATTCAAACCGTCAATTCTTCTGGATGGGGGCTCTTCGCCTACATACTTGTCCTTATTGCGACTCTTGACTTTGGATCGGGCTTACGCATGATCATGCTGCACTTTAAGATTAAAGCCGCACAAAAAAATAAGAAAAAATAAAAAAAACGCTGCAATGATGCAGCGTTTTTTTCATTCCTCCAAAGCGGCTTCTTCCACTACAGGATAATGTTTCAGGAAGTAGATGAGCGACTGAAGCTCCACGGCCAGGTCAATGTGGTGAACCCTAATGGATGCAGGCACGGTCAGCCTTGCAGGTGTAAAATTCAATATTCCTTTTATATCTGCTTTGACTAGACGATCGGTTATCGTCTGGGCTACCTGTGCAGGCACTGTCAATATAGCCGCAGTGATATTATTTTCCTGCAATAGTGTATCGATTTGATCCATATGATAGATGGGCACATCAGCTATTCGCTTGCCGACTTTTTCTTCAGAAACTTCGAAAGCCATTTCAATTTTTGTATTATTATTTTTCATGAAATTGTAATTTAAAAAAGCGGTTCCTAAATTTCCTACCCCGATTAAAGCGACTTTGGTCAATTCATCTTGATCTAGTGTTTTCCTAAAGAAGGATAATAAATAATTGACATTGTAGCCGTAGCCTTTTTTCCCAAGCGCGCCAAAGTAGGAAAAATCACGGCGTATGGTGGCAGAATCCACTTTTACAGCTTCGCTTAGCTCTGCCGAGGAAACTCTTTGTTTGCCTGAGGAATGTAAGTTCTTTAAAAATCGATAATACAATGGCAACCTTTTGGCTGTTGCCTGCGGTATCTTTGGGTCATGGTTCATTGTTCTTCCCCGCCTTCACACATGCTTTTCAACTTAATCTCTATCTGTTTGTTTTACTTGTCTTTTATAATCGTTACTGGAAACTCCGCCTGTTTTCTCCACTAAGAATGTAGGCCCGATCACCATTCCCTTATCAATGGCCTTACACATGTCATAAACAGTCAAGGCAGTCACGGATGCAGCTGTTAACGCTTCCATTTCCACACCTGTACTCCCTTTTGTCTTAGCTTCCGTTTCAATCCTAAGCCTGTATCCTTGTTCTTCTTTTTCCCACTCAAAGGCTATATTGACCCCTTGCAGAGCAATGGGATGGCACATCGGAATGATATTGGATGTATTTTTGCTGGCCATTATTCCTGCAACCTGTGCAACAGCCAGTACATCACCTTTTTTCATTTTCTGGTTCGTGACCAATTCATATATTTCATCATTCAATAAAATGCTCGATTGAGCAACTGCCGTCCGGGTTGTTTCAGGCTTATCACTCACATCGACCATTTTGGCCCTGCCCTGTTCATTAAAATGCGTTAAGTCTCCCATTTAAGTAACCCCTCCTAAATCATACACTATTATTCCACTTTATGTAACAGCTTTTGTTTACCATGGAACCAAGCTGTTGCCGATAATAACTAAAATACGTTACACTAACTATAATCAATTGAGGTGAAATCTATGATTTTATTACAAATCAATCAACTATCGAAATATTATGGAGCTGAACTTATTTTATCAAATATGAAGCTCGAAGTTCAAAATAAAGATCGAATTGCACTTGTCGGCCGAAATGGCGCCGGAAAATCCACTCTGCTAAAAATAATAGCCGAGCAGCTTTCCCATGATGGCGGTGAAATTATCAAACCAAAAGGCGTCACTATCGGCTATATGGCCCAGGATACGGGATTGGAATCCGAACTGACCATTTGGGATGAGATGCTGACTGTATTCACGGACCTTATAGAGCAGGAAAAGGAACTGCGTCGCCTTGAGGCTGATATGGCCAGACCTGACATCTTTGAAAACGAAACGATTTACCAAAAAGTGCTGAATGAATACGACACTTTGATGGTGGCATTCAAAGAGAAGGGCGGTTATCAATATGAAGCGGATATCCGTTCCGTATTGCATGGTCTTCAGTTTGCTGACTTTGACTATTCTACCCCAATTTCCACTTTAAGCGGCGGGCAAAAAACAAGGCTTGCATTAGGAAAGCTGCTTTTAAGGAAACCGGATATATTGATTTTGGATGAGCCGACGAACCATTTGGATATCGAAACCCTAACTTGGCTTGAACAATATTTACAAAGCTACCAGGGAGCTGTGCTCATTGTTTCCCATGACCGCTATTTTTTAGATAAAGTAGTAAACCTGGTATATGAGATTTCCCGGAATAACATGAAAAAATACCATGGTAATTATAGTTCTTACCTAGAGGGAAAAGCGGAAGATTATGAGCGGGACATGAAACTGTTCGAGAAACAGCAAGGGGAAATCGAAAAGCTTCGCGACTTTGTCCAACGTAATATCACAAGGGCTTCCACCACGAAAAGAGCACAAAGCCGACGCAAACAGCTCGAAAAGATGGATGTATTGGACAAGCCGCAAGGTGATGAAAAATCCGCGAATTTTTCTTTCCAGATTGAAAGGCAAAGCGGAAATGAAGTACTCCACCTCCAGGACTTGGCTATCGGATACGAAGGGGAAACGGTATCAAGGAATATAAATTCCCGGATGACAAAAGGAGAGAGCATAGCTCTTGTTGGCCCAAATGGAGTTGGCAAATCAACTTTATTGAAAACGATCATTTCTAAGCTGCCTGCACTTTCTGGGGAGTTCCGTTTTGGAACGAACGTAGAAGTCAGCTACTACGATCAAGAACAGGCTAACCTTGTTTCCAATAAACGCGTACTCAATGAATTATGGGACGACTATCCCCTTAAACCGGAAAAGGACATCCGTACCGTACTCGGTAATTTCCTATTTAGCGGGGACGATGTTTTGAAAACCGTTTCCACACTAAGCGGGGGCGAAAAGGCTCGGCTTGCTCTAGCCAAAATGATGATGCAAAAAGGTAATTTTTTAATTCTTGATGAACCAACGAACCATTTGGACCTCGATAGTAAATTGGTGCTTGAAAACGCATTGATCGATTATCCGGGAACTATTCTTTTCGTCTCACATGACCGTTATTTCATAAATCGGATAGCAACGAAAGTGATAGAGCTCTCCAAAGACGGCAACGAAGAATTCCTCGGTGATTATGATTACTATTTAGAGAAGAAACAGGAGCAAGCGGAAATCCAAGCACTTGAACAGCAGGATCAGGCTAAAACTTTAGATGCAGCTGTAGAAAAAACAAATTACAAAATTGATAAAGAAGCAAAAAAAGCAGAACGCCAGCGAAAACGGCGCATTGAGGAAATCGAGGCAGCCATGGAGCGTCTTGAAACCGAAATAAGCGAATATAATGACCTCCTTTGCGATCCAAATGTTTTTCAGGACCACGAAAAAGTGATGGAAGTCCAAACAAAGCTTGATAATGCACAGGAAAAATTGGACCAGCTGCTCGAAGAATGGGCTGAACTGGAAGAATGACAAAAGACCGGGTCAATCGACTCGGTCTTTTTCACTTCAAATTAAAAAGTTATCCACAAACTTGTTAACAAACCACTTACCGTTCATTAGCCAATAATTCGAGTTATACACATTATCCACAGAAACATATCCACTTATCCACAAAAACACCGCTTTATACACATGCAGTATGATGATCAAAAAAACTTTATCCACAGAATATTCTATTATTTTATTAACACGATAAAGAAGACAGGATGCCGAAGTGTGGGATCCTGTCTTCTCGTCAATTAAAATGCTTCTATATCCAATCCAGGATTTCCGTTCAAATCCAAACCAGATCGTTTTCCTTTTTCAAACATGACACTGCCAGCAGCACCGATCATGGCGGCATTGTCCGTACAAAGATAGAGGGGCGGAATGGATATATCCATAGGTAAATCCTTAAAAGCTTCCGTTAATGCTTCCCTAAGGCCTTTATTTGCCGCAACTCCTCCAGCAAGCAATACCTGCTTCACATTATATTCCTTTGAAGCTTTTACAGCTTTCATTACAAGCACTTCTATCACGCTTGCTTGGAAACTTGCCGCTAAATCTTTAGGTTCGATTTTTTCCCCGCGCTGTTCTGCATTATGCAAAGTGTTGATCACCGCCGATTTCAACCCGCTGAAAGAAAAGTCATAGCTGCCATCCAACCATGCCCTAGGCAGTTTCAAAGTTGGTGAGCCTTCTTGCGCAAGCCTATCGATATGAGGACCGCCAGGATAAGGGAGCCCCAATGTTCGAGCCACTTTATCATACGCCTCTCCTGCTGCATCATCCCGCGTCTCCCCTATCACCTTGAACGAACCTGGCTCTTCTAAAAGCACCAATTCCGTATGACCTCCCGAAACGACTAAAGAAAGCGCAGGATATTCGATCTCCTGAATAAGCCGATTTGCATAGATATGACCAGCGATATGATGCGTACCGACAATCGGTATTCCATGTGCGAAAGCTACAGCCTTCGCCGCATTCACGCCTATTAATAGTGCCCCAACAAGGCCGGGGCCTTCTGTAACGGCAATGGCATCCAAGTCTTCATATGTCACACCGGCTTGCAGCAGTGCTTCTTCAAGAACAATCGTAATTTGTTCTACATGATGACGGGAAGCTATTTCAGGGACGACACCGCCAAAACGTTTATGGCTTTCGATTTGTGAAGCCACGACATTACTAAGTATCTCCGTACCATTTTTTATGACAGCTGCCGCAGTTTCATCGCAGCTGGTTTCAATACCTAATATAAATTGATCTTTTTTCATGAAAAATTCACCCACATAACATAAGCATCTTCTTGATTGTCTGTATAATAATTTTTTCGGATTCCGCCCTTTTGGAAACCTAGTTTTTCATAGAGCGAAATGGCTACTGCATTACTGACACGGACCTCAAGCGTCATCCTCACCACACCCATCGAAATGGAGATTTCTATCATCTTCCTGAGCAGAGCTTCTCCTAGCTTTTGCCCTCGGTATTCTGGCAATATCGCTATATTGGTAATGTGCGATTCATCAATGACGATCCAGGCACCGCAATAACCGGCGACTTTACCTTCATCCTCTATCACCATGTATACAGCATATTGATTATGATTCAATTCATTAAAAAAAGCTTCCCGGCTCCAAGGCAAAGTAAAGGACTGCTTTTCCACGTTTAGCACTTGGTCGATATCTTCCGTATTCATCTTTCGGAACGTCAATGTTTTACTCATAATAATCGGTCGCTTTCCTTGTTTATTTCCCCTGCTGTTCAAGCCACTTAGCTTCTGCTTCAGCCATGCGGATATAATTCGGTACAAACTGGTGAACATCCACTTCAGTCTTATCAAGACCAATGAAGGCCAGTTCGCTTGGCCTTGAATTATATGACTGTACCGGAGCAAATACCGCCAATTCCCCTAATGCATCCGTAATTGCATCCCGATGGATGTCCACATCTTGACCAACAAATAAAACAGGACGATTTAATTCCTTCAATTGATTCGCCCACTCAGAGGATAGAATATTACAATCTTCAATGACTGTCTTTAAAGAGTCCTTTTCCATTTCATATAATCCAGTATAAATCTGCCCTCTTCTTGCATCGAACAAGGGAGAGATCACCCCGTTAAAATAACGACCATTAGCTGCTAAAACCTCTAAGCTGGAAACACCTGATAAGGGAATTTGAAGCGTCCAGGCCAAGCTTTTAGCTATCGTCACTCCAATCCTGACCCCTGTATATGAGCCTGGACCTTGAGCGACCACTATCTTAGTCAGTTCTTTCGGTTTAGTATCACAATCCCTCAGCAGTGTCTCAATTGCCGGCATTACCCGCACCGAATGATTTTTCTTTAGGTTCGTCGTATACTCACCAATTACTTGATTCTCATTTACCAGTGCAATCCCTAATGTAAAATTCGATGTATCTATAGCTAAAACCTTCATCAAATAATCTCCTTACATAACTTTACATATCGTTCGCCTTTGGCTTCCAAAACAATACGCCGGCTGGTATCGCCCAGACGATAGATATAAATGGTCAAGATTTCCTCTGGAAGGTGATCCTTTATTAAATGGGCCCATTCAACGACAGTCACACCATCACCATCAAAATATTCATCAAAGCCTAGATCTTCTTCCGATTCACTTACCCGATAGACATCCATATGATATAAAGGCAAGCGACCCATGTATTCCTTTATTATCGTAAAGGTAGGGCTATTCACCATTCTGGTAACACCTAATCCTTTAGCCAGCCCTTTTGTGAATGCCGTCTTCCCTGCACCCAAGTCACCTTCTAAAGCCAGCACATCTCCACTGGAAAGCTTTTGAGCCAATCTATGCGCAAATTGCGCTGTTTCTTTCTCACTCTGAGAAATCCATTCAACATGTTGCATATATCAATCACCTTTATCATTATTAGGAAACGTCCTATAGTTCATGTCTAGAACCATAAACGCCATAAACGCAATATTATGGAACGAAAACCATTCTATATGTAGTTTACCTTGTTTCAAAAGAAGAAACAAATAAGTTAGGGACATAATTATTCGAATTTTAGATAAAACAAAAAAACGAAACCTAAGTTTCGTTTTTTTCATGATTGCGGGGACAGGATTTGAACCTGCGACCTTCGGGTTATGAGCCCGACGAGCTACCGGACTGCTCCACCCCGCGACGGTATAAATGTTGCTTTTATAAATATAGTATTCCCATTTATTAAAAAAGAATACAATGATTATAGCTTGGCGGCGTCCTACTCTCACAGGGGGAAACCCCCAACTACCATTGGCGCTGAAGAGCTTAACTGCCGTGTTCGGAATGGGAACGGGTGTGACCTCTTCGCTATCGCCACCAAACATTTAATCTTTTTAGCACATTTATTATCATACCATGTATGAAATCAAAATGCAAGAAGAAATTTTCATTCCTTCAAAACTAGATAATAATAAGAAGGTATTTCATTTTTTTAAAGCGTTGGTTAAGTCCTCGATCTATTAGTATCAGTCAGCTCCACATGTCACCATGCTTCCACCTCTGACCTATCAACCTGATCATCTTTC
>NZ_JAZHFU010000031.1:0-28806 GCF_036541465.1 Bacillus sp. CFBP9009
CAATGGTCGTTGACACTCATGCATCATACAAGAGGGCTCTTTTTCTTTCAAGACTTCGAACATCCTCCTAACAGGAATGCTGCCCCGATAGTTCCATAAGAAAAAGCTGCCTTAAAGACAGCTCTGATCTTCAGCTAACCTGCCCCGTTAGTTCTATTCGCAACCTCGATAAGTTAAAAAAACAAACACTTTCTCCCTAAGGAAAGGTTTGTTAGATAAGACTGATTATTTCAATTTAAGTATTATTTTTCCCTTTGCTCTTCCAGTCTCTGCATACTCCAATGCTTTTTGGGCATCTTCGAAAATAAAAACTTTATCAAGTGTAGGCTTAATTACTTCTGACTCTAACATTTCTGTTAAAATTTCCAACTGCTCTCCACTATGCTTCATAAAAAGAAACGTGTATTGGACATTATGTTTTTTTTCTAGCTTCGTAAGTTTATAACTTGCAATGGAAAATAAGGTTTTTTTTAATGAGCTAAATCCGTTTTCTTTAGCAAAGCGACCATTCGGGATTCCAGATATAGAAACAATCTTTCCTCCTTTTTTTAATGTTACAAATGATTTCTCTAACGTCGCCCCCCCAATGGTATCAAGAACTGCGTTGTAGTCACGAATCGAATGTTCGAACTTTTCTGTCTTGTAATTAATAACTTCGTCAGCGCCAAGAGATTTCACCAAATCACTACCACCACTAGCTGTAGTTGCGACAAAAGCACCTATATGTTTTGCAAGTTGGATAGCAAATGTTCCTACACCCCCTGATCCTGCATGTATTAATATTTTATGTCCTTTTTCAATTCGCAGAATATCATGTAAAGCTTGGTAGGATGTCAATCCGACTAGAGGGATGGAGGCGGCTTCTTCAAAACTTAAATTTTTCGGTTTTAATGCAATATCTTCTTGGTTGACAGAGATATATTCAGTAAAAGTTCCCATTTTATTTGCTCTAGGTCGACCATATACTTCATCACCGACTTTAAACTTCGTGACACTAGCACCTACTTCAACAATTTTTCCAGAAAAATCATTTCCTAAAATTAACGGCATCTTGTATTTCAATAATAATTTTAATTCACCTTTTCGAATTTTTGTATCAAGAGGATTTATACTCGCCGCATATATCTCAACTAAGACCTCATCATTATTCATTTTGGGCATAGGGAAGTCTAAAAAATTTGGTTTTTTACCGTAGTTTTCAATTGCTAAAGCTTTCATTACAATCCTCCACATTTTTATTTAACGCACATGTATCTTTTCATGACGAACCCTAAGAAAAAAGATTATGAATATCCCTGGATGGGATATTCATATTAACTAAATTATTTTAAGAAAGGATAATCTGTATAACCTTCTTTTCCCCCTGCATAGAGCGTGTTTTTATCAGGTTCGTTTAGGGGAGCACCTGATTGAATCCGTTCTACAAAGTCTGGATTAGCAAGTACCCAAGTTCCAACTGTGACAACATCTGCAAAATTATTATCTACATCAGACGAAAGTTGATCCAGAGGACGACCAGGACGGTTAACAAGAAGTGATTGATCCCAAAGTTGACGCACATCTTTTAGGAATTGCTTGTTTCCAAAGTGCATTAAATGCAGATATGCAAGGTTAAGCTTATTTAATTCACTTATTAAATAGCGATACATCTCAAGGCTATTTTCCCCCTCATCAATGCCTTGCAGTGTTCCTTGAGGAGAAAAACGGATGCCTGTTCTTTCTGCTCCTATTTCATCAACAACTGCTTTAGCTACTTCAATAGCGAATCGAGAACGCCCCTCAATCGTACCACCGTATGCATCTTGACGATGATTGGAGTTTTCACTAAGGAATTGTTGGATCAGATAACCATTCGCTCCGTGAATTTCAACTCCGTCTGCACCAGCTTCAATTGCTGAACGTGCTGCTAAACGAAACTCATTGATAACATCTTTTATCTCAAGCTCACTCAATTCTCTTGGTGTTGGAATTTCTTTCATTCCTTCTGCCGTGAAAATTTCTACACCAGGTGCAATAGCTGACGGTGCAACTGCTTGGCGGTGATGAGGTGTGTTATCAGGATGTGATGTGATACACGTCCCACATGCATAAGCTGAACAAAAATATGACCGCCTTCACCATGAACTTTAGAAGTTACTTTTTTCCACCCTTTAATATGATTTTCTGTATAAATTCCAGGTGTATTAGTGTAACCTTGCCCATCATCTGAAGGTTGGGTTCCTTCGCTTATAATTAAACCGACTGAAGCACGCTGACCATAGTACTCTGCTATTAGATCGCTCGGCGTACCATCTGGTAAAGCTCTACTTCTAGTCATCGGAGCCATTCCTATACGATTTTTCAAGTCAATGTTTCCGATACGAAATTTTTCAAATAATCTGCTCATATGAATACTCCTTTTTAATAAGAATTAGAATCAAGGAATGAATTTACGTGTTCTGCAAATAGTTCTGAAAATTGAAACAGGTGCCCGTGACCAGAATCAGGATATATAATCAGCTGTGCTTTGGGTAATTTCTCTGTTAAGATATAACTGTTTTTAGTCGGTACCATCACATCATTAACACCATTAGTAACAAGTACAGGGTGTTTGATGTTTTGTAACCATTCATAATCATGATTGGATTTTTGTTTAGCCCATTTTGCAATGGCTTGTAATTGTGCCTCTTTTACTTGTTCTGAACTGTTTACTTTTTTCTGATTAAAAATTCTTTGTAGTGAAGCCATTCCTGCAGATTTACTTGTTTCGGTTCGTCCGTAGAAAAAGAACATAAAATCATTTATTCCATCTTCTTCCGTTCCGCCGTGACGATTCATTCTTTCAAAAATCTCTGGATTTGGATTAATACCAGATTCAGGCGAAGTACCTGCCATAATAATTTTTCTTACTAAATCTCCCTCTTGTAAAGCTAGCTCTTGTGCAACCATGCCACCAATGGAAAAACCAAGAATGTCAACTTGTTCTAATCCAAGAGTTTTTATAAATGTTGCTGTATCTTTTGCCATATCAGCAATTGTAGTAGGCGTTAGTCCATCGGTCTCACCAACCCCTTTATTGTCAAACAAGATTACTGGGCGTGTATTTGCAATAGGTTCAAGCATGTTTGGATCCCAGTTTTCCATCGTTCCTCTAAAGTGAACAAGAAAAACTACTGGTATACCATCTTGTGTACCAAATTTTCTATATGCGTAACGAGTTCCATCTGCTTCAATAAATTCTGATTCTGTTGGTATTTTAAAGTTAGTCATTATTGTGTTCCTCCTTAGAAATTAAAAAACGGTTTTATAAGTATGCATTATGATGGTTTGTTTCATGTTCATTTTTAGAATGAACGTTCTAAAAAGGGTAAAAAAAGAAAGCTAGTCCAACACTGAAAGTGCTAGAGTGATGATGCCTTCTAATTCTTTTTTATTGTAATTAGTTTTTATTAGTACTCTTATACCTACCAAATTGTTGTGTAAGAAACGAGATGTGTTATCAGAATCGATTTCTTTTGATAGCTCTCCACTAGTCTGGCCCCGTTTTATAAGGTTATTAAACATATCTTCAGTACGGTTAAACATTTTTGTAACTATGCGTCCAATTTCTTTGTCCAGCAAAGATAATTCTATGGCTGCATTTACTGATAGACAACCTTTTGGGTATTGTTCAATGGAATTCAGTACGAAAATAAAAACATCACGTATCGTCTGTTTAATGGATGAAGTGCTACTAATTATGCTTTCCATCTCATTGACGATGAGCTCTTCATAGTGATTAAGGGAAGCTAAAAACAATGAACGCTTGTCACCAAATGTATCATATATACTCCTGCGGTGTATCCCCATATGATCCACCAAATCTTGCATGGATGTTTTTTCATAACCCTGTGCCCAGAAAAGCTCCATTGCTTTTCTTAATACTGCTTTTTCGTCAAACTCTTTACTTCTAGCCATTTTATTTCTCCTTAAAAAAAATCCATGAACCAATACTAACAAAAACAAACGTCATAATCCATTGTAGAATGAACGTTCTAAAATAAACACATGAATTTCAAACCATGATTCAATAATACCCTTTTTAGAACGATTAGTAAAGAATTATAAATACCCAATAATCCCCAACACATTTGCTACATATCACAATGTTATCCTTTAACTTTCACCTAGGGGTACCGCCAAGCATTTCTTTATTCGTTTAGTTTCTTCAGGATTGTTTTCTTCCACTGTACAATTAATGGATCAAACTCTTTTACAGATGCACTCATACCAAATAAACAAGAAACAGCGATTAGAAAAAAACATCTGAGCCCTTACTCAACCAAACTGCCCCTTTAGTTGCATAAGAACCTGAAAGAAGAAGAGAAAAATTAAGACAAGAAGAATTAAAAGGAAATCCTTCTAGCAGCGTTCACGGTGGAGGCCTTGCTGAATTTGTTGGTAGCTTAGGTTGGAAAGGTACGGGAATTCTTATTCTTGTAATCATAATCGGCTTTATTTTTGTATCACCCTTCTGTTTCTTTATCTTCCCCCATTTGAACACCCCCTAATTAAGCAACCAGTCCTTTTAAACTTTACCACAAACAACCATTATCCTTGTTGAACTATCCTGCCCATTTAGTTTAAGTATATTTGTTCACAAACTCCCCATATAACACTATTTATTAATAACAATTGATAATTTATAATTTGCATGCTCGTTTAAGTCTTCCAAAAATTGATTTAAAAGTTCATTTGATGGAAATTTGCATTCGAGAAGATAACAGCCATCTCCACTGATTTTATAGTTATTTATGATGTATTGTTCTTGTGTTTTTATGAACGACAGATAAGGTTGGTGATAAGTGCTATGTGTAATGATAGTAATAAACGCATGGATAAAACAACCTAATTTAACTTGATTAACTTTAATGGCATATCCCTCAATCACTCCATTATCTTCTAATTTGGCAACTCTAGATGCAGCTGCTTGACCAGTCAAATGGACTTTCTCCCCCAATTCTTTCATCGTGATTCGACTGTTTTTGGATAGTTCATGTAAGATACCCATATCCGTATTATCTAACATTTATTCAAATCCTTTCAATTATCAAGTCAAAGGGCCAAAAGACTTGATTTTATCTATGTATTTGCTAATTGTCCATAGTATAAACTATACGTAGATTAAAGAATAGGAGCGATAAAGATGAATATTAAACAAATTCGAAATGCCACACTTGTTGTCGAATATGCAGGCAAAAGATTTTTAATAGATCCGATGTTAGCTGAGAAAGGTACGTACCCACCGTTCCCAAATTCATTAAGACAAGATCAATTTAATCCTTTAGTTAGTTTACCAACATCGATTGAAAATATTATTCATGATATAGATGCTGTCATTGTCACTCACCTACACCTAGACCACTTTGATGATGTTGCCAAAGAGGTATTGCCAAAAGATATCAAAATGTTTGTTCAAAATGAGGAAGATGCTACAGAAGTTAGAAACGCCGGTTTCCAAAATGTAGAGATTTTACAAGAAGATACAGTCTTTGAGGGTATCCAATTAATCAAAACAAAAGGCGAGCACGGAAGAGGAGAAATATTAAAACTTGCTGGTTTAGTATGTGGCGTTGTCTTCAAACACTCAAATGAAAAAACGTTATATGTAGCTGGAGATACAGTATGGTATGACGCAGTCCAAGAAGTGATTGATACAAATAAACCAGAAATCATTGCTGTAAATGGTGGAAATAATCAATTCTTTGAAGGCGGTTCTCTCATCATGGGGAAAGAGGATATCTATGAAGTGTACAAGTCTGCCCCTAACGCTCAGATTATTGTGAGCCACATGGAAGCCGTAAATCACTGGACACTATCAAAAAACGAATTAAAAAACTTTCTTGATGAAAAGGGAATCTCTTCTACTGTTTTAATCCCAGATGATGGCGAATCATACTCATTATAGGTTGAAAAATGAACAAAAATATCATGAAGGGAGGAGATGAAACAATGCAAACAAAATCTAAAGTGTGGACGAAAGATTTTATCATTCTTTCTTTAGTTAATTTTTTCTTAACATTAATATTCTTTTTATTAAATGCAACAATCACCCTTTATGCTTTAAATGAATTCAATGCATCTACAAGCCAAGCTGGTCTTGTAGCCGGTATTTTTATTATCGGGGCATTAATCGGTCGTTTGTTTACCGGGCCGTTCATGAATACAATTGGACCAAAACGAATATTAATGATCGGGTTAATCTTTTTTACATTAACTACATTGTTATACTTTATAGATTACGGGATTTCCTTTCTCATAATGAGCCGGTTCGTAAACGGTATTACAGTGGGTATAGCGACTACCGTAATTGGTACGATTGTCGCCCTCACAATACCGGAATCACGGAGAGGGGAAGGAATTGGCTACTTTGCTGTAAGTACAGCACTGGCTACTGGACTCGGTCCATTCATTGGCCTTTACATGAGTCAGCATAAAAGCTTCGACATGATTTTTAGTTTCAGCCTTGTTTTAGGGATTATTAGCTTAGTAACCGGATTCTTCGTTAATATCCCTTTATCCAAAACAACGAAAATGAAACACGAAAATGTTGGATTTAAGCTTTCCGGCTTCATTGAGCCAAAAGCACTTCCCATTGGTATCATTATCCTTACGATGGCCTTCTGTTTCTCCGGTGTTCTTTCTTATTTAAATTTATATGCTATCAAGTTAGATTTAGTGGATACAGCAAGCTTTTTCTTCATTGTATATACAGCCTCTGTCTTGGTATCGCGACCATTAACCGGCCGGTTGATGGACAGAAAAGGAGCAAACTTTATTATGTATCCGGCCTTTATCCTTTTTGGAGTCGGAATGCTGCTCCTCAGTTCAGCAAACAACAGTGTAACCTTCTTATTAGCAGGTGCTTTGATTGGTTTTGGCTTTGGTAACATTTTGTCAGTGGGTCAGACAATAGCAGTTAATTTGGCTGCACCTCACCGCATGGGCCTCGCCACAGCCACTTTCTTTATATCTTTTGACATAGGTAATGGATTTGGCCCTTCTCTTCTTGGATTGGTCATTCCAACAACCGGTTATAGTGCCCTGTATGCGATTTTGGGTATCGTCGTCTTTGCAACGTCTACCCTCTACTACTTCCTATACGGCAAAAAAGAACGTGCATATCGGTTACGTATGGCTGAATCAAGTTGATAAATGTTTGGCAAAGGACATCCTACAGCAATCTGGATGTCCTTTTTAACTTAACTTAACTTTTAAGGAGGATTATATGCTTTCAAATTATCGAAAAATTTTTAAGGAATTAAACGACGTTTTGAAATCGCACAGCAGTTTGCGATTTCAAAAAGTGCTGTGAGCCAAGTATTATCAAAACTTGAAGTACAACATTTTATTAAACGAGAGAGCAATCCAAATAATCACCGTTAATTTTTCATCGTGTTAGCTGAAGAGGGATTGGCTTATCAAGCATTAATCGAGGAAGCCGACGAGGAATTTGTCGAGAAACATTATACAGATATCGACCTAGAAAGTCTGCGAAATGTACTACAAACTATGAAGAAAGTGAATGCATCTATTTCAAAATCCTTAAAATAGGATAGCGATCTGTATTGATGTCATTTGAGGAAATAAATCATCATGAATCGAAAAGAAAAAGTGTCTATCGCACTTGTATTATCTAGTTTATTTATTGCTTATGTAGGGATTGGATTAGTAGTACCGGTCATGCCTTCCATCGCGGAGGAATTAAGTCTTAGTGGTGCTACTGTCGGATACTTATACGCTGCAATGGCCGTTGCTCAATTACTTGCCTCTCCTTTTACCGGCATTTGGGTTGATACAATCGGTCGAAAAAAAATGATTGTGATTGGCTTACTATTATTCTCGTTTTCTAAACTTTTATTTGGATTCGGAAACGAAACATGGGTACTGTTTGTTAGCCGACTATTAGGCGGTGTGAGTGAAGCCTTTATTATGCCGGCAGTAATTACGTATATTGCAGATAAAACAACGATGGCGAATCGAGCAAAAGCGTTAGGCTACCAATCGGCTGCGATTAGCTTAGGGTTTATTATTGGACCCGCAATCGGTGGGTTCATTGCAGAGTTGGGCATTCGTGCCCCATTCTTCTTTGCTGCTGCAATCTCATTTATCGCTGCAATTATCATTTTTATCGTATTAGAAGAGCCAATTTCAAAAGGGCAGCTTCAAAAAAATAGCGAATCGAATGTACGTCCACAATTTATTCAAGAATTTAAAAAGTCATTCAATCCGCAGTACTTCACGCCATTATTCATCGTGTTTGTACTTGCATTTGGACTTGCAATTTATGAAATGATGTTAAGCTTATTCGTTGATGAAAAGTTTGGTTTTACTGTACGTGATATTTCAATTATTATCACAGTCGGTTCCATTGCTGGGTTGTTGCGCAAATATTATTCTTTGATAAGCTTGTATCGTTATTTGGAGAGAAATTGATTATTACTATGTCTCTATTATCGGCTGCGATTTTTATTTTTGTGACTATTTTAATTAATGGTTACTGGCTCATCATTGCCATTACAAGCATTGTATTCTTCTCTTGCGACATTTTACGTCCAGCTGTAACATCATTTTTATCAAAAATTGCTGGGGAAAATCAGGGCTTCATTGCTGGTATGAACTCTGCTTATACAAGCTTAGGAATTATATTAGGTCCTATCGTTGGTGGTATTTTATTTGATATCCATATCGATATACCGTATATATCTGCAGCAATTATACTCATAATCGCCTTTATAATTTCAACAGCAAAACTAAAGAAACCTACTTTTAATTAATTCCCTTTAGAAGTCCACTACCTCTTAAAAGATAATGGAAGAAAAGTGACTGCGTCATTCAGCCCTGCAGATGGTTCAGTTTCCCTTACTGTTGGTAGAAAATAATGCCTCAACACACAAAAAGCTAAGAGGAAATTTTCTTAGCTTTTTGCTAATCTTTATTCCATAAACTGGCCCAATTGTTGAATAAAGATCAAACAGCACTCTTCAACTATCCTGCCCCGATAGTTGCATAAGAAAAAGCTGCCTTAAAGACAGCTCTAATCCTAAGCTAAAGCACCCGTTAGCCATCCATGAATCGCAAAAACCGGCGATTCACCACAAAGAATGAAAATGGTTAGGAAGTGTCAATACTTGATACTGACCTTAATCCAGTCAACCCTAATCTATAGACTAATTATTAACGCTCTCCTCTTTTTTTAAAACGATTGAGTAGGGTCTTCTTAAGTATTGTCATTTTTCATTTTTAAAGAAACTTATTTTCATGGTAGTTCAATAAAAAAAGGCTTTACTCTTGATTGAGGAAACACCTGTTAGTGAAACAATAATTATCTTTGTTCAATAGCTTGGCCCAAAGCTAGTCCTCTCCGAGGTTTGGTCGCTCTAAACCATTGCAAACAAAGTATGAAGATAATAATAATGTCAATGATATCTCCACCATAGTACATAATCATGCTTCCCTGATTTGCCTGTTCTAACGGTATACCAGCAGGTGGGTGAGTATAGATGTACTTTGATAGAATACCATGGCCAGCTAAGGCAATAATCAACACGATTGAACGGTATAAAAAAGAAATCCGGTGGAGTATTGGGTCAATATAAATCATTGACACTGTGAATAGGTAACCGGCCATGAATACATGGAAATGCACAATGAAATTCAAAACGGTACTCTCGTGCATAAGTGAGTATAGGTTGGTCGTGTACAACAACCACAGCCCTCCTATATTTAAGACAGATGTAACAATAGGATGGGTAAACATGCGAGACAGCCAACTCCTTAGAACACGAGTAAGACGTCTTGCTGAAGTGATTCTTATTGTTCGTAGCACTAGCGTCATTGGTGCAGCAAGTACCATAAGCAATGGAGCTAGCATCCCCAAGAGTAAATGACCTAGCATATGCGCTGTGAAATCTATGTGGGCGCGATTTGCTAGGGGTCCGGCCACTGAAATAACTGCCAAGAGAACTCCAGAAACCCAGTATACAGTTCGGGATAGAGGCCATTGCTTATGATGCCGATTGGAGATAATTACAGCAAAAATATACAGAATCAACGCTAATATAAAAGGCAGTGCTAAAAGTAGCTGAGGTGCTATCTCTGCTACTTGGTTCAAGTTAGTTCCCACGCTATTACTGTGATTATTGTGATTCATGGTCAACAGTCTTTCCATGTTGTTGTCTGCTTCGTGTACGAATAATGAGGGTGGCACCGATTATAATCATGACAATAGCAAGGAAATTCCAAATCAAATCATAGACATACACATTATCTACATAGCGAATCTGATGTAACCCCATTAATTTGTGCTGGATGGTCCCATCGTATAACTGGAAAGCCCCTCCCCCAAGAAACACACCTGCTAACCACCTTTTGAACCAATAAGCTTGTTTACGGTGTAAGTCTGCTAATAAAAACGAAGAAGCAATGGTCGCAAACCAACTAAAAGCATGGAACAAACCATCCGAAACCAGTCCAATGTCTGTCGTTGATTTGTCGTAGAAATGGTGCCAATGTAACAGCTGATGAAACACAACTTCATCGATAAAACCGACTATACCGAGTCCGAATAGAATCCCAGTCCATATATTTCTACTTGAGTAAACAGATCGATTCGAAATGTTTGAATTATTTTCGAGGCTTTTATTTGTATTACTCATTTGCTCCTCCTTTTCTATAAGCTTTATTAACTCTGTCATTTTGTATTTACCCTAATATCCCCAAAAATCATCATTTATATTCAGAAAAAAACAGAATTTTAAAGGCTTTGGCAGGGTTAACCCTGATTTGTGCCTTTAGGCATGTGTAACTTAGAAATAAATTTTGAACGGTCCCATACTTCTTCTTGATAGGGAATCTTAACCGTAAATATACAATTGATTAAAAAGGATATTAGACATATAAAACCAATACATTATAAACATATTTCTTCAACATTTCTTTTCTATAATTATAGTTGTATACATATTTTAGATTGGAGATGGAGAACATGAACAAAAAATTATTAGCAGGTGCCGGGGTAGCATTTACGTTGTTATTCAGTCCACTAAGTCAAGCTTTTGCATCAGAAACAATAGGAGACTTAAGAAAGGTTGATAATGTTGCCCATCGTGGGGCATCGGCATATGCACCTGAAAATACGATTGCTGCTTTTGATAAAGCAGTAGAAATGAAGGCAGATTATATTGAAATCGATGTTCAAAGAAGCAAGGATGGAGAATTAGTACTTATCCATGATACGACAGTTGATCGTACAACTGATGGAACTGGAAAAGTTGGTGATTTCATGTTTGAAGAACTAAGAAGCCTTGATGCAGGCAGCTGGAAAGGTGAGCAATTTGCTGGTGAACAAATCCCAACATTTGATGAGATTCTTGATCGTTACCACGGGAAAATTGGAATATTAATAGAATTAAAGGCTTCAGAGCTTTATCCTGGGATTGAAGAAAGTGTAGCTGAAGAATTAAAAGAACGAAATCTTGATAAACCACAAAATGAAAAAATCATTATCCAATCATTTAACCATAAATCAATGGAAAAAATGAATGATCTCGTTCCTAAAGTTCCAATCGGTGTGTTAACATCTTCAAGAGCTGACACAACAGAACAAGCCTTACAGGAATTTTCAACATATGCCGACTATTTTAATCCAAGCTATGGAATTGTTACTGAAGAATTAGTGAATCAAGTTCACTCTCTTGATATGAAAATTGGATCATGGACAGTACGTAGTCAAGAGGCAGCAGATTTCCTATTAGATATGGGAGTTGACGCAATTATTACGGATTATCCAGATTATGTAGATCCAAGAAACTAATATTTTTGTATAATTATTAGAAAAAAGGTCGATTTCTACAGGAGATTGATCTTTTTTTTGGGTTGAAACCATATTCGCCATTATTTCTTTTACTTATCATTTGAACTTATTAACTAACTTCACCTTTAGTTCCATAAGAAAAAGTTGGCTTAAAAATCCGTTTTATTTATCATTATCTAAATCATCATCAAGAAAAGACTTTTTATCTTCTTTAATTCCATACTTCTTTTCAAGAAATTGACCAATTATTGAACTGTTAATACCTTTCCTTACTGCTGTTTCGATAACCATATATAGAATAAATAACCCAACAATAGATATGATAACCTCCACTAAAAATCCCCCAAACAAATAATCAATATTCCCCCTTATTTTTATCATAAAACCCACAATTTCTTGTTGAAGTAACCTGGCGATAGTCCTATTTGTCTATTATATAAAAAATAGCAACTGCTTAATCAACGCAGTTGCTTTTTACCTTGTTTCCGTAATAGAAAAAATTAATTAATATGAAAGATTCCATTTCTATCATTTGCAAAGGAATCCCGCAATGTTGTTTTTAATATTTTCCCCGATGGGTTGCGTGGGAGTTCATGGACAAAGTCTACCGATTTTGGTTTCTTATAGCCGGCTAATTTTCCTTCGCAGTAACTAATGATAGCTTCTGCTTTGAGATTAGCCCCTTCTCTTTGTACAACAATGGCTTTAACCGATTCCCCCCACACGGCATCCGGTACACCGATCACCGCAACATCGAGAATCCCGGGATGTGAATAAAGAACTTCCTCAATTTCACGCGGATAAATATTAACGCCGCCGCTGATCAGCATGTCTTTCTTTCGGTCTACAATATAGTAAAATCCATCCTCATCCTGCAGCGCCATATCTCCTACTGTAAAAAAACCATGATAAAACGAAGCGGCGTCAGCATTCGGATTGTTATAATAGCCGTCTAAGTTGTACGGTGATTTAAAATACAACTCCCCTACTTCACCGTTCAAAACCGGGTTCTTCTCGTCATCCAAAATTACACATTCCACAAGCGGGAAAGGATGTCCCACTGAACGTTCCTTCCGTCGAATGTCACCCGGTTTAATGTTCAATGTAATCGCACTTTCAGTCGAACCGTAAAATTCGTTCAAATCGGCATTTTTGAAAAATTCCAGAATATCCATTTTTGTTTGTGTCGGCAGCGGCGAGCCTGCTGAAATCAACACACGCATAGAGGCGATGTCATGCTTTGTTTTTGTGTCTTCCCTCGTGTTGATCAAGAAATTGTACATCGTTGGTGCAAGGAATGTATTTGTGATCTTGTATCGCTCAATGTCTTCAAGCACCTGTTCTGCATTAAATGATTCATGAATGATAAGGGTGCCGCCCACGAGCAGCTGCATGACAAGAAAAATCCATGGGGCTGCATGATAAACGGGCCCGGCAACAAGGTGAATATCTGATTCGTCGATCTTGTATTCATAAGCTGCGGCCATTCCTGTCAGTATTCGGGATCGATGGGAAATGACCACTCCTTTTGGCTTTCCGGTCGTACCGGAAGTGTAGCCCAGATAGAAAGTATCTTTCTCATTAACCTCTATGTTCGGTTCCTCTTCACAGCCTGAAGCAAGAAAATCTACATACCCTTCCATATTTTCATTGGACGCACCACCCACTACCAGTACGGTGTCTAATTGAGAGTTTTTTGGAAGCAACTCTTGGGCAATCCCTTCATATTCTTTTGAAATAATGAATCCCCGGCTTTCAGAGTTTCTTAGTATATATTCTACTTCAGGTCCAACCAGGCGATAGTTTATCGGTACAATGATGACTCCGATTTTGGACAGCCCGGCCATGATCTCGACATAAGCAGCATGATTCTTTAACATGACAGCTACTTTATCGCCTTTTTGAAAGCCACGTTCCAAGAAAGCGTTTCCAATTTTGTTCGCGCGAATGTTTAACTCTTCATATGTCTTGATTGTATCTTGAAAAATAACAGCCGGCTTATTTTTGTACTTACTTGCATTTTGCTTTATAACTGTACCAAATGTCAGCATACTCTCCACCAGTCCTCACTTAAATAAATATAATTTTAAGAAAATTATATCATTTTAAAACAATCTGGTAAAAAAATATTTTTTTGGTAAAAATTAATTTTACCTCTTATTATTGTCGAGTTTATTATCAACCATTAGTTATGACTGAGACCCCTGCTTTAATTTTAAACACATTAAAAAAAGCCTAATTAATAGGCTCTTCAACTGGATAATTGTCTCTACTTCTTCTTTTGAATATTGTTTTCCAATTATTTCAAAACACTTTTAGCTGTTCTACTTTTCTTTGAGTTGTTCCTTATAAATTTTTTTCAATGTTACTGGTACAATTTCATTTGTAAAGACTATCTGTTGGTTTGGGTGTATTTCTATGATATTTCTAGAAAATTTAATGATTATATTACATCTGAACGAAATCTTTTATTTATTTCTTTGGTTAATAATGATATAAAACTGGGATCAATTTCCAATTTTTTTGCTTTTAGATAGGTATTAATTAATAATTCATCGCTTAACTTTTGAAGCAATATTATTCCCCCTTTCAACACCTTTTTAGAACTCTCAATTCTTTCCTTACCACGCACCTTAACATCAAAATCAGGATAATTCGTTTTTAAAGTACTCTTCTACTCAATTCCGTCGTTGTTTATGTGGTTCAGTACTTTGGTTTCTAGTAACAATACCAATCTTTCAAATTATATAAATCTATAAGTTCCTTCTTAATTTTCTTAAAGATAAGACTGTGACTTTTTTAAGTGATTTTCACACCAGAATCAACTAAGTCGCCGACTACTTTTACTTTAATTAGTAATGCATTTCCAGGTAAATACGAAAGTGGTATATCTTCTACAGAAACCACCGATATAGTGGCATTGTTTGCTCCCGCCTTTATTGCCTCCTCAGTAGCTAACTTTTTAGCATGATGGATAGCATCTTCACGGGAAATTCCTTCTAAACTATAAACCTTTTCAACTTCACCACTAATTTGGCCAAGTGCTGCTCCAATTGCATTTGCGGCCTCAAAATGTTTTGGCCTAACGACCTCTGAAACCCCTTTCAAAGAATTCGAAACAATAATGCTCCCACCACCTGATAAAATAAGTGGTACTTCTTTTGAGCTCGTCTTCATTTGATCAATCGCATCCTCTAACATATCTGTCATTTTTTCATATACATTATTACAAAACTCTATTGATAAATGTTCAACCTGCATTGCTCTATCCTCAAAAGCATGTCCTAAACGCGTCACAACATCTGAAGTAGTTAATACATCTCCACCGAAAAGAAGTGCTTTTCTGGTAATCTCATAGCCTACACTCTCCGGTCCAATCGTAAACTTTTCTTCTAATTTAAAAATACGAGATCCGCCGCCCAGCCCAATTGATAAAATATCTGGCATCCTAAAATTAGTATTCACACCACCAATTGTTACAGCTAAAGAAGACTGTCTTGGAAATCCTCTTGTTAATACACCAAGGTCACTTGTTGTTCCTCCAACATCAAGTACGATGGCATCCTTTAATCCTGATAAATGGGCTGAACCTCGAATAGAGTTTGTTGGACCGCACCCCATGGTTAGAATCGGATAACGAAGGGCGTAAGCCGCATTCATTAATGTCCCATCATTTTGACTGAAAAACATTTCCGCTTTAATATCGAGATTACTTAATGCCTTAGAAAATCCATTAATAACAGTTTGACCTGTTGTCATTAAGGCTGCATTTAAAATAGTGGCATTTTCACGTTCTAGTAAACCGATACTACCAATTTCATTAGAAAGAGAAATAGGGATATCTCCAAGCTCTTCCTTTACCCAGGTTGCAACATTTTCTTCTTGTTCTTTATTTACAGGCGCAAACACACCCGAAATAGCAATGCTTTCTACACTCCCCTTTATTTCTTTACAAAATTTCACCACTTCTTCTCTATTTATCTCAGAAATCAATCGTCCATCGAATTCATAGCCACCAGAAACAATATTGGAAGCTCCTTCAATTTCTTCTCTTAAATCTTGTGGCCAATCTGTAAACGGAGGGATAGCTGTTGTAGCAGGCTTCCCAATTCGAATAACACCTACTTTATTTAGACGTTTACGCTCAACAATAGCATTCGTACAATGCGTTGTTCCGAGCATTGCATATCCAATATCACTAGGCTCTATTCTGCTTTCTTGTACCACTTTTGCGATGGCTTCAAAGATCCCACTTTCTACATCTTTTGTAGTTGGTACTTTAACCGTATGAATAACTTGTAAACGTTCGTCTAGTAAAGCTGCATCTGTATTAGTTCCTCCAACATCTACTCCTAAGCGATACATTATCTTCTCTCCTTCTGTAGAACTTCTACTGGTTGATAGTCAAAATCGTACCCAAAATAACGAGGTCCTGCTGTTTCAATTCCCTTTGGCGTTCTCCATTTATCATGGCAAGGAAATGCAACGACTACAACACGTGTACCATATTTCATTCTTTCTGTTGTAATCGGAAAACCCGTTTCAGCATCTAAAACAGCAATCAAATCTGGTGTAGAACATAATAAATGTTCGCCTTCTTTCGCTACTAAATGCTCGTTTTGAAAATAGATGGAAAATGTTTTCCCTTGGTTATTGCGACTACCTTCCAACTTTGCACTACCTCTTGTAAAACCTCCACTAAGCCTCCGTTCAATGTCTGCAATTTTGCCTTCAAATAAACAATATCCATTTAATTCCTTTAACATTTTATTGATTCCTATTTGTTCTTTCACTTGATTATCTAACAAATATTCACCTATTCGTTCAACCAAAGAAAGTGTATCAGGAATAACCGACGTCTTGACATCCTTTCCAAACAGACTATATTCACAAACGGATGAGCTTCCTCCCATTTCAATCGTGAGAGCACGTGCTAATCGTTCTGTCCACACTCCATCTTGTGGATACAACACGACCGTGTTTCCTTTCTCATCAGCCATTGTAACAGGTGATGGGTCAAAACCGTCCAAATAGAAGGTTACCATTTGTGCTTCTGGAAACGCACGCCCCATCGCATCCGCATCTAACATTGGCAAACCTTTTTTAGCAGCAGCGATAATTGGAAATAAAGAGTTGATCCCCCCTACTTCAATTGGCATTACCACATCGACTTTTCTCCCCAGCACTCTTTCTAACATTTCCAATGGTGCTGTCATTTCATTTTCTGACGGTATTTTTTCAATTGCGACAGTTGGGGCACCCATCCCAGATACAGTTACTACCAACTGGTCATCCTCCAATTCATCTAATGAAATTAACTTCACGGGCCCATATTTTCTAATGGCTTCTTTCGCCATCAATTTCCCAATATAAGGATCTCCACCGCCGCCTGTTCCTAAAACGGCTGCGCCTAATGCGATTTTTTCAACTGTCTGTTCATCTATATATCTCATTGTCCAAACTCCTCATTTTCTTTTTTGTCGATCGTTACTTGTTGAAACGAATCCTTTTGTTTCAATAGTTTTCCTAATACCGTTTGTACAATAAATCCACTTAAAACGCCATCAAGGGCAGAGACGCTTGTAAGGGAAAATAAAGCTAATCCTGACGGCTGTGCAGTTGTCAAATAAGTAATCAGCATTCCAGCAACCCAGGCAATGATCGAACGAGTTACGACTGCCTTTGCCTCTAAATGTAGGTCATAGCGTTGGAACTCTGTTTTGACAAAAAAGTATTCAGCTACATAAATACCACCAATCGGTGCAATTATAATCGCCAAAATATTTAAAAATGAAAGAAATTGATCATAAATACCGAGAACTGCCAGGATTGTTGCAATGATTCCTAAAATAATCGTTAACCATTCTTTCGGAATTTTCGTGAAAACTATCGAAAAACCTAGCGAAGAAGAGTATAAATTCGACGTATTCGTCGTCCATTGTGCGAGCGTTAATACGAGTATTCCTGGAATCGCCAGTCCAAGCGTGATAAAAATTTTCATCATATCATCAGTTCCCATTGCCTTTGACATTAAAATAGCTAGGATAATCATGAAGCTGTTTCCAATAAAAATTCCGAAAAATGTAGCAATGATTGCATCCTTTTTACTTTTTGCCCAACGTGAAATATCCGGCTGCACCGTTGCTCCTACTATGAAAATACTAATAACAAGCGAGATCGCACTGCCAAACGTAAATCCTCCTGCTTTAGGAATACTTACGGGCATTGAATAATTTTTCAGCGTTAAAAATAAGGTGAACAGCATTAATCCTAATAATAGCGGCACAGACCACACGCTTAATTTCTCAATAGCCCGGTACCCAAAAATAGCGGTCGTCATCATCAGTAAACCGCCAATTAAAGAAAGGACTTTAACGTTGATGGATACGTGAAAGGCGTCTTGTAAAACTGTGTGCGCATTGGTAGCAAAAAAGCCCACTTGTACCCCAAACCAACCAAGTAAAGATATTCCGAGGACAATAGAAAACACTTGAGCACCGTATTTTCCAAATACATACTTTGTAATCATTGCTGTAGAAAGATTAGTGGAAGATCCAACAATTGCACAAATCGTACATAAAATGGATAGAAGGAGCGAACCGACACAAACCGATAGAATCGCTTGTTTTATCGGCATCCCATTTGCTAATTCCGCGCCTAAAATAACCGCAGATAAGTCGACCCCGATAGCGACTAATACCGAAAACATCGAAAACCATGACCTTCTCAATTCCTTTGGTACAGCCTCCCGTGCAAAATCTGAAGTAACTTTTTCCTCTTTCATAGACGCAGCCCCCTATTCATTGTCACAATTTGTTTTTTTACTTTCATCAGAGTAAACTGCTTTTTTATGATCGTTAGAAATTCCATTCCAATAAATGCTCCAAGTTTGCTCTACCCGTCTTTTAAATTTGTCTTCCTGGTGATGATAATAGAGCAATTCCAAAAAGATCCCGTCCATTAAACATAGAAAGGAGGCAATTAAGTCATCAATAGGTTGATTTTTTAACACCCCCTGCCTAATTCCCTCCGAAAAGATACTTTCAAGCATCTCACCAAGAACCTCTTCCATATCGCTAAACGTTTCTTTTACTTCATCGTTTAACGTCGGAGGAAGGAAAAAGGTAAATTTCATATAGGCTGCCGTTTTCTCAGGTTGACTTAAATGATAATGACATATCGCTTCTAATATTTGATAGAGCTTTTCTTTTACCGTTCCATTTGTTAGATTGTCAATTGAACTTTTTATGTGACGGTGATTATCTTGCAACAGATCTTTATATACAGCCATAAATAGATCTTCTTTACTTTTATAAAAAGCATAAATGGACGGTGTTTTAATCCCCACCTCTTTAGCAATGCTTGAAAGAGTTGCACGCTCATAGCCTTTCTCAGCTAATTGCTTGTAAGCAACTTCTTTAATTTTATTTTTCGTCATCAACATACCACCTAACTAATTTAGTTAGGTATAATAATACTAACTATTCTGATAAATTACAATAGCTAAATTCTGAAAATTCTTTCAACCAACTGGTGAAGTTCAGTCTCCACTATAAAAAATATATAAGCCATACCAATATGTTCAATAAATAGATCAAGCGTTCCTTCTCTTATGGAACTAAACTGCCCCGATAGTTCCATAAGAAAAAGCTGCCTTAAAGACAGCTCCGATCTTCAGCTAACGCACCCGTTAGTTTAAGTGCAATGTTTCACAAACTTTTTATTATAGAGAGCATTCTGGAAATTGGTCTTATTTCGTTAAAATCAAAAAAACGAATATCAAACACTTTATTTTTTTAGTGTCTGATATTCGGATTACAGTATACTCTAATAATTTGTAATTATTTAATCTGAATAGCACCTAGTCCAAGCCTTTTGAGAAGATCCATTAACTGTATTTTTTCCTCATTACTTATAAAAGACAAATTTTCAGATATGACTTCAACGTGTTGAGGAAAGATTTCTTTAAATAAACTTTGACCTTTGTCAGTTAGAACTACATTTGAAGCACGACGGTCTGCTGGATTTGGTTCCCTTTTAACAAATTCTTTTTTCTCAAGTTTATCAACAACGTAAGTGATGCTTCCACTAGGAATAGATAATTTTTCACTAATTTTTTGAATTGAGTGGGGGCCCTTATTATAAAGAAGTTCCAGAATCATAAAATTCTCTGAACTAATTCCGTGTCTTTCAATATCTTTAACAACATGACCAAAAATAGTTTTACTTGCCTTAAGCCAGATGCGGAAAAGACGTAAATCAATCTGGCTTTGTTCATCTCCTTGATACATTCACCGAACCTCCTATTACGACTAACTTTTGAAATTACAATTGGTTATTTTGGTTTTCTGTATAAAGGATAATCAACTTCAGTCAGAACTTCAATTAGGAAGATTCTAAAGTCTTTATCTAATGCTTGAATTGTTACGTCTCCACCCTGTTCTGATTGAACGATGGAAAAATCTTTTTCTGCTAAACGAGTGGGTCCATTCGTGTCTAATGAAAAATCTCCATCGCCTCTGATGGCTAAACCAGCTAATGTACGATTCGATGAAAGGCTATGAGTATATACTGTTCCCTTTGGAATGAGTACATCCCACATCTGAGCATCTGTCACGATTTTCATTGGTGAATCATTTCCTAGTATTGTTTTAATTTTCACACCATCTTCATCCGTTAAAGAAAAATCATTGGAATCGTATTGTGAATAAGCAGGTGTACGTTTTACAGCTTGACTTAAATGTGGTTCAAACCAGATTTGAAAGATTTCCGATGGTTCTTTTAATGCTTCTGCATGATACACACCGGAGCCTGTTTGCATGAGCTGGGCTCCCCCTTCTTCTACAACACTTTCCGTACCAAGTGTATCCCGATGATAAGCATTACCCTTTATCACATAGGTGATGATTTCAAAGCCTTGATGTGGATGCAGTCCAATTTCTGCGGGTTCCTGAGAATGACCCCAAGCCCAGTAAAATAATGGTCCTAGTCGATTTATTAGAGACCCTTCTCCAGAAAAGCCAATCGGTTTTTGCTCTTTAATTTTACCGTCATCAAACTGCCCGTTCGCTTGATACTGTGGTTTAATAATTTTAATTTTCATTTGTATCCCTCCTATAGATTAATAGTCTACTTATCCAAGCAAAGATCCGAAATTTATAAGTAATACTACTAATCCAAGAATTAATAAAATGATCGGCATCATCATTTGTTTTACAGTATCTTTTATTTTAATATGAGTAAAAATGGCACCAATCATCGTTACTACAATGAATAACCCTCCCCATGCAGCTAACCTCTCGTTCCAAATACCTGCGATAACTAATACCGCTGAAACGACTTCTGCCAATCCTGTAAACACTCTAAACCATCCTGGATACCCATAATGCTTAAACCCTTCCACCATTTGCTTTGATCCGAACTTCATAAATCCAAACATTAGGAATCCTAATCCTAATATAACTTGAAGAATAATTGATAAAACACCCATTAATTTTCTCTCCCTTTATTCTAATATTATTTATCCTAAGATGATATATCCTAACATTAGGATATGTTTTATGTCAACAAAAAAACAACCCAATTTAGTTATTGAGTTGCTGTGTAGTTATTTACTATTCATGGTTATTTTTATTAAACTAAACTTCCCCGTTAGTTCATTAAGCAAAAAGGCCACCAAATGGCAGCCTGTTACTTTAGGTGATAATTTGCACTTATTTTAAGTGCTATTTTGGAAAATCATTAACTTATTAGATAATGAACAATAAAAAAAGGAGACGCCTATAAAGGGTATCTCCTTCCTATACCATATCGCTGAGATATCCGGGAACAGTAGTGAAAATTTGTTTTGTTTCTTCACCAACATAACAATTTAGTGTTACATTTTAGCTGACTAAATCAATTGCTCCAGCCGTATCATTACTTTTGAGTCAAAGCATTAAAAATATTCGCTTCGCCTGCCCCGTATAGGTGATCATTGCCAGTTTTTCCGTAATCCTTTGCGGTTTGTTTGATTGCCGCTGTTACCTGGGCCGGGCTGTAATCAGGATGAGCAGCTTTAATTACACCTGCAATTCCGGCAACCTTTGGAGAGGCCATGGACGTTCCATGAAGCAACGCATAGCTGTGCAAATTGGCAGTAAAGTATGGTTCCAAATAGGTTGGCCATGTGCTTAATGTCCTGTAATGGAAATCTCGCAGGCTTTCATCCAATGTTGCATCGTAAACAGGGCCGTTATCCCCTCCAGGTGCTGCTACATCAATAGAGCGTGATCCATAATTTGAATAGAATGCGATTTTTTCAGTAGACCATTTATTTGACGAAGAAACGGTCATTACGCCAGGAAGCTGTCCTGGTACTTCAATGGAGGCTCCTTTAAACTGTAATCCAAGATATCCATACTCTCTATTCATGTAATCTGTGATGGTGGTTGGATTGTTAAGATTTAAAGACTCGTTGCCGGCCGCCGCAACAACAGTAACGTTTTTCTTCACAGCATATTGGATGGCACGCTTCCAAACAAGCATATCAGCTACATCACTGTATGATCCGCTGTTTTGGTAAGAATATCGTGATAGGGCGTCAAAGCCTCCGATAGACATATTGATGACATCTACACCGTCATCAGCTGCCTGGATAATCGCATCAGCAATCCAGGATGTTGCAGCACCAGCATTTGCCGGAAACACACGGTAAGAACGAATGCCAAGCTCTGGACCAACGCCCTGAACCTTTCCATTTGCAGCGATTGAACCTGCAACATGAGTTCCATGCCCGTCACGGTCTTTAAAATCTTTAGTGTCTCCTGTCTCAGTCGGGTCATCCCCGAAACCTCCCTTTGGAACAAAATTTTGTCCCCCGAGAAGATTCCCTTTTAAGTCAGGATGGTTTGGATCAATGCCTGTATCAATGACTCCCACAACAGCACCATTTCCTTTGTTGATCTTATAGGATTCTCCGTCTTCAGTTACATTTTTGATGTCCCACTGATAATTCCAGTAACTTTCGATTGCTTCTGGCTGAGGAAAGTCGGTAACAGGCTGGTTATCAGCAGCAGCTGGGTCATTCTTTTTATAATCAAGCTGATGTTTAATTTCCAAATTAGCCGCTTGAACATTGGAAACAGATTTCAAATTTATAAGAAAGGCATCTTTTGAAGATTCAACTTCTACGCTTCCGATTTCAGGTAATGCACGTACAACTCTGCCGCCTGCGTTCGAGATAACGGTTGAATAATTGGGAGGAAGATTGCTTTTAAAGGCGATCAAATATTTTTTAGCAACTGGTGCCGTGTTTGTTGCCGTTTTTGCTACTGTTAAATCCGCACCCATATTCATACTGCATGCTAACGTGGCTGCAATAATTGAAGAAAAAATCTTAAGTCTCATCCTATCCCTCCACTATCAAAATTCGGTGCAATATTTTAATATATTTCACAAAATTTTGATAATTCCTGCTTTTTCTGTAAAAGTAATGAAAAACAAAGCAAAAGTCACAGTTGTAGAAATCACAATTCTGTTAATGAATATATTATCCCAATATTCATATTCTTCTAAATAATTAGTGTATCAAAAACGGTCGGATGTGGTACAAAATACAGAAACTTAAAACATGCTGACACTTTGCACCTACAACTTTAAAACCCAGCTACCTTCACATGAAAAGATTAGCTGGGATTCTTAATTATTTACATCCAATTATTTATAGAACTATTCGGATCCGACTAGTAAAAAAGCGACTACTCATTGTTCAGCAATCGCGCCCATTTGTTGAAGATCGGTATTACCTTTTTCTTCATTCAATAAACATAATAACACCCACAAAGATCACACTTTTTTCTTTATTATTTAGTGATTTCCTTTTCAGGTAGCCCCAATATTACAAATAAATATTTTAATAATTTTATATGTATAAAAGAATAATAGCTTGGGAATCATAAAGATAAAGAAGTTAAATAAAGGGGGTAAAATAGTGTCAAGTGAAAGCAAATTAACGTTGTCTGATTTTGTTAATAAAGATCGCTTTGAACTAAACTCTTATCTTACCTATTTGATCCATCAATTTTATGATAATGATCCGGACCAGTCTAAAGATAGAATGGTATAGATTAACGATTAAGTAAACTGAATGAATAAAAGTTTTTGAGATGAATTAAAAATATTCTTGTTTAAAGACACATAACTGAATGAGTTTAGAACTTTCAGATGTAAACTCATTGCAATATATACTATGGAACTACCGAGAGAAATATTTGAATAGTATGAAAACTATTAGTATAATAGAAAAAAGGTCAAGGAGTTGGTTTCCTATGGAAAGGAATTTGGTTAATACACCACTACAACCTGAAGTAAACGTCAAGGATTCTGAATTTGTTGAAATGATGTTAAACAAAGCACTTCGTAATTTCCGAAAAGAGCAAATCCGTAAAGAGATTGACCAATCATTACAGGATCGAAACAAAGAAGAATTCCTACGATTAACAGGGGAATTGAAAAATATTTCTTAAAATATTGTATTATATATCGAGATGATTTTGAAATGAACTTAACATAACTGAAAAAGGATCTTCAAACGAAGATCCTTTTTAGCTGCTTGTTCTTATTAAAACGCCCGATTGCGGAAGAACAAAATAATGATAATAATTGCTGCCTTTAGCTTAATGAACTAACGCACCCGTTAGTTTAAGTACATTTCTTCACAATCCAGAAGCGTAGGAATCATATATTTCACCAATGATCCCTTTCAATTGATGGACACCTAAATTTGTATTTGTCATTATGACTAATCCTTTTTCTAAATAGGGATATGCAACCATCATACATTGAAAGCCTACTCCCCAACCAAGCGATGAAATTTCTAGTTCTCCTTTTGAATCATCTAAAAACCCCCCTAGTCCAGTCCACTCTTTACAACCTTGGGAGGTTATCAGTTCTTTTGCTTTACTTACAGAAAGTCCAATCTTACTTTTACCTTTTAAAGAATTAATTAATTCAATAACCAAAATGGATAAATCTGAAGGTGTTGTCCATAACCCTGACGCAGCTTGATAGGGGTATATAGCATATTTTCCATCAACTAATTCTCCACTTTTTTTATGACCACAAGAAAAGTTATCACTTTTCTCTTCTGAAATGGTCATTGCTAATGAACTGTTGTGCATTTTTAATGGTTGAAATATTAGTTCATCCATTATTTCTTCGAAACGTTTACCAGTCACATCTTCTAAAAGTAGTTGTATTATACAATAGCCTGCATCTGAATATTGAAAGTCGCTCTTAGGTTCATAGTTCACTTGAATAGGTACTTTACAATAGGGTGTGTGTCCCTTTAATAGGTCAACGATTGAGGGAATACCGTCATTCGAATTAAGTTCCATAAAACTATCTTCAGGGTCTATAATTCCAGATTGATGACTTAGCAAGTTTCTTAATGTAACATATTGGTTTTCCGTAAATTTATTATCAGGAACTTTCCACGAGGTTAGCTTTTTGTTTATATCCTCATCTAAATCAACAAGACCTTGTTCAGTTAGTAGCAAAACAAGCATCCCGGTTAAGAACTTACTAATCGAACAAGCACTAAAAATAGAATTACTATTTACAATTTTAGTCGTTCCTGCCTCAAGTAAACCATAGTGTTCAGCCATACTAATTTGAGCGTTATTAATTACTGCAATGCTCAAACCATTTACATTATGATAATCCATACGCTCTTTAATGCTTATATTAGTTATTCCCATATTACCCCTCCGTTTTTATAACATTATTTTACCATTAGTGGGGATATACGGTTCATTTTATTTCCTTTGCTTGTGCAGCTAACCTGCCCCGTTAGTTGCATAAAAAAAAGCTGTCTTAAAGACAGCTCCGATCTTCAGCTAACGCACCCGTTAGTTTAAGTACAAACCTTCACAATCTTGCTAACCTGCCCCTTTAGCTCCATAAGAAAAAGAGCTGCCATAGCAACTCCCTTATTGAAGTAAAGCACCTGAGCTTAAAAAGAAGTATGTTTACCTTTTCAGTAAAAATCTTGGAGGTGAACCAACCTCTTGTTCTGCTTCAAAGTAAGCAAGTGAACCTTCAATACACGAAACAATAGAAGGCATTCCATAGCCAACTACTTTCTTTAAGGCTTCATTTAAGGATAATTTTTTACCATCAATTTCTTCGTTCCATGAAATTACATAACACTCATTGGGTGCACCTTGTTTTTTAAGTAAAGTAGCAATTTCTTGATAATCGGAATTAGGAGTTGGTATTTCAATCATATATTCCAGAAGAAGTGTTTTGCCATAATCGTGGCAAAGTCTGTTCAATGCTTCTACTCTTTTCTTTTCTGATGATAGTTCAAATATAACTCTATCTTGTATTCTTTTAGCAAAGAACCTTTTTACAATTCTTTTTTCTTGTTCTTTATCCATTATGACCTCCCGTATACTGCTTGTTTTTACTAATCATAACAAAATCCTTATTGAATTAACCTGCCCCGTTGGTTCCATAAGAAAAAGCTGTCTTAAAGACAGCTCCGATCTTCAGCTAACGCACCCTATAGTTTAAGTAGAAACCTTCACAATCTCTTCTAAACTTTAACATAATCCAATCCCTAAAATGTGTTGTTCCAGAATCTGCTGCAATACAAAAAGACTCCTTCTTATTAAAGAAAAGCGCCCGATTGTTGAAGTTTAAAAGTCAGCTGATACACTTGAGAATATTGAACAAAATGAACTGGACAGTTTAAACTATATAAAAGATAAAGACGATACCTTTATTTCAATATCGTCCTACCTTTATCCAATTAATTTATTATCTTGTCGTCTTTATCAAATATTGTAATGTGGTAAGGATCGTTTTTAACTCTTGATTTCATCTGTTCGGATTGTAGAAAATCGTCAATAATTTTTTCAAGTTGTTGTGCAAAAGCTTTCGCATTTTCGTCTGAACGGGATAAAGTGATAAACATTTGGATTTCTGGTTCTGGATGAACGGAATACCCTACCATTCTAACGTTGTAATCCTTTTTCCCTAATAAATCTTCACTCACAGTGTTAAGGATATCCGACCATCTTCCATCTTGCTCTCTTTTCTTCATGTTTACTTTTTTTAATTTTACGGTGTATTGATCATTTGTTTTAAGCTGAATTATATTCTGAACATATTGTTCTATCTCATCCGTTCTTTTTTCGGTATCAGGTATTTCAACTTCTACTATTTTTTGAGAATCTATTCCTATTCCTAACAACTTATATTTTTCACTGGCTTTGTCAAGTGAGAGTAGAATTTCATTATCCATTTTGATACGTTTTTCTTGCTTCTCAATCTGTTTCTTATCTTCCTCGCTATGAGGAACATCAACACGTTCCGTATATCTACTTACTTTAACTGTATAGGCATCATAACCCTTAGATTTTAGAATATCTTTTGCAATATCATCTACATCACCTTTAACGTCATTAAAATACTTTTCTGAACCCTGAATTACAATTTCGATTTCCTTTTTCGGAAATGACACTCCTGCTCCAGTCGTTTTGTAACCTTTTGCTCTTAGTTCCTCGGATATGAGTTTAAGTATATCATTCTTATTTTCAAAAATTTGTCCTAAGTAAGGAATTTTGGATACGACTTTTGCCATTGCTGGTGAAACAAATGCAGAACTTATAAATAAACCAAATAATATAATCAGCGCGATACTAGAGTATGCTAACTTCCGAATCAGACTTACTTTTTTGATACGAGTTAATAGGATAGGGTGCTTATTTCTCTCTTGGGATTCCAAATTTTCAATATCAGTTAAGATTCGGTTTTTCAGTTCTTGTTTTTGTTTTGTTTTCCACATTAGATCGGAATTTAATTTCTTTAAGGAACTATCAAAATCCGTATCTTCATATTGCTTTTTCATCCAAATACCCCTCCTTTATTAATTGTTTTTTCAATGCTGGAATAGCTCTAAAAAGAGTCGATTTAACTTTACTCTCAGACCAGCTCAATACCTTTGCCGTATCCTCAATAGAAAAACCTTTGATCTTTCTTAAAACGATCACCTTTCGATATGTATCTTTGATTTCCCCTAACGCTTTATATAGTTCAAATGATTCCTCTTTTATTTGAATCATTTCTTCAGGCAATAAGTTATTGTCCTTTTGCAAAAGAAATACTTCTTTAAAGAACCTGCTGGGTTTGCGTTTTCTTAAAAAATCAACCGTTAAATTGTGAGCGATACTGAATAGCCATGTTTTTTCACTGGAATGCTGATTAAATGAATTATGATATAAATACGCTTTTACAAAGGTATCATGGGTCAAATCCTCTGCTTGTTGATAATCCTTAACCATTAATAAAATAAAACTTAAAATGGATTTACTATGTTGGTCATACCAATCTGCAATTTCTTCTTTTCTGTACTTCGACAAGTTACCACCCCTCCTTTTCTTGAATGTTCAATACTTAGACGTATTAACTAAATAAAAGTTGTGTTTTTACATTAAAAAAATCTCTAAAAGTTTAGATTAGAGATTTTTTCGTTCTTTTATAGAACTGACGTTTATATCAGTTGTCTTAGAAATAAGGTGAAAATCATGCTCCAAGCTCATGTTTTCCTCCTTAAAATAAGTTCCTCGTTAGATCTAATATTAGTATGCCTTATGGAACTCCCTCAGTTTAATACGATTTCCTCACAAATACTCGCTTATTCGCAGGATTTCATCACCATTGAATTTAAATTCACGGTTAAATGGAGTGATTTCAGGACATGAAGATTTCATGAAGGCATAGTGAAATAAAGGAGTTGTACAACACTCCACATTTTACCATATAATGTACATTCTCCACGCCGCCCCTGGAGGCTTTCCCTCCCATGTCTCAACGGGTCAATTGCCCTATCATTTCTTCGTCATGCCTATCCAAGGGGTGGAGGCCAGTTATGCTATCCTGATGGGTCGGTGCCCTTTTGTTCAAGAAATCTGGTACTCCGTACATAT
>NZ_JAZHFU010000032.1:0-16736 GCF_036541465.1 Bacillus sp. CFBP9009
TTGAGTTAGAGTGGTGTCTTACTCATATCTTACTGAGGAGCCCTATTTTTTTCAAAGCTGAAAAATAACGAACTACAGGAATGCTATCCTGCCCCGATAGTTCCATAAAGAAAAAGCTGCCTTAAAAACAGCTCTGATCTTCAGCTAACCCACCTGTTAGCTTAACAATTATTCTTTATCTTGGTGCATCAAATTCAATTGGAAGAAAATAGCGCTTAATAAAGCTATTATCATTCCTAACATTGCAGCATAGCCAGAAAATACTTCATTTCCCTCGAAAACACTACAAATAACTATTCCGCCAATTCCACCGAAAACTAATATTAATAACCAAACAACTAAAGGTACCATTTTATCCCCCCGTACTTTTTATCTGTATATCATATTTTACCATTGCTTATGCAACTATCCTGCCCCGATAGTTGCATAAGAAAAGAGCTGCCTTAAAGACAGCTCCGATCTTCAGATAAAGCCAACCATTAGTTCATTAAGAAAGGCAATTACCATTTTATTACTTTCCGGGGTATGGTTAGAGTATCACTCAACAAGCTGATCCTCAATAAAATGCTTACTCTTGATAACCTTTCCTTCCTTATTTTTATCATAAACATTGTATTCTTTTTGTGTTTCAGCATCTGACCAAATGATATATGCAATTAGATCATTCTTATGATGTTCTAGCCGATCTGTATTCATGTAACTTTCATCAAGCTGCCAGTCTCTTGGCAAATCCTCACTTTCCCTATAAAAGGATATATCAAAAATCCTGTTTTTTCCTTCTATTACTTTCATTTCTTCTTCAACCGAATGTTCCTTACTGTATTTTTCAACTATTTCTTTCAATTCAATTAAATCTTTTGGTGGATTTAGAATCATATAATGCTTTTTAACAGTCACATCTTCTTCATCCTTTTTACCAAAGATCTCTTCTGTATTTTCAATTTCGAAAATCTTTGTTTCCCCACTTGATTCCTCATTCTTTTTACATCCAATTAAGTTTAATGGAATTAAGAATATACAAATCATTAAAACTATAATTTTCAAATTAACTTTAATCACTCAATTTCCCCTCAAATGGTACATCCATTTCCATTACAGTAACAAAGGGCTTATATTTGCCATTATATTCATCATAATGCTGTAAGACAAACCAGGAACGGAATCCTGCTAAGTTGACATACTCCTTCTCAACATCTGGCCGATCCAACCCAAAATGATCATATAAACGAACACGCATGACTCCTTTAAAATGATTATTCTCTACAGAAAAATCTTTTACGGATACCGTATTCCCCCAAGTATCATTTACTGTAATTGTAAGTCCACCTACTCGATCACTCCAAGTGCTAAACGTCGGATAACTAGCATTTCTCTGTATCAAATTATAAAATTCATTTGTATTCTTTGTACTTTTATCCAACTTAAGTGCTGCCAAATTACCTCCATTTTTCTTTAGCTCATCAACTAAGGCATTTTTGACAAATTCAACATAGGCTTTCGTTGTTTCATGCTCACTCGCTTCTTTAGTTAAAGTCTGGTTTTTGTACTCTTTACCAGTTCCCTCTTTAAAATGATTAATCATATCTAAAATAACATCTTCCATATCTCCCATGGAAAACAAGCTTGTTGTCATATCCTCGAACTCATAAAAGAGAATACTTGGGAAATAAGATTCAAGTAATTGGAACCTGAACATCCAGCTAATGTCTTTTATTTCATCTTCTGTATAATCATTTGTTTTCATATCATTCGCTACATTTCCATTTTCATCATAGCCTTCTGGTCTATCTGATTGATAAATTTCTGTATCGGTAAAATCAGAGTACAACGGTCTCAAATCCTCATTATCAAACTTTCCATCTCCGTCACTATCTTTTCGGTCAGGGAAACTGGTTGGAAAGAAACCTTCAAAATGAATTTCAACTCCAAAAATTTCTACCGTGAATGATTTTAATTGCCCCATTTCTTGCCCATCGGTTAATCCATCTCCGTCACTATCCTTCTTGTTAGGATCTGAGTAAATTATACCGTACGGTGTTTTCATTCCTTCAATTTCATAGCTGTCGTATAAGCCATCCCCGTCCGAATCTGTTTTATCAATTTCTACATCACCTGATATACCATTTTCGGCATCTCTTCCTACAACACCTACTGTCTTCGTTGCAAGATTGTTAAGCAGATCTTTATTTTCATCATGCGTCCTTGAGTAGTCTATTTCCCGTTTCCATAGCTCCAACCATTTTGCCTTATCAACAACCAAATATTCACCAAAGTGAGTAGTTTCCACACTTATTGTATTTTTACTTGTATCTAACACAGTGTTAATGCTTTCAAACATTTCCTCGTCTTCATTGTACCAAATGATGGCTAGATCATCTTCCAACGTGTCTCCGAGCTTCGCTTCATCATAAGTAAACTGAATGCTTGCTTTCTCAAATTCTGATTGCGTATTGATGCTTACAGGAGAACCAATAATACCGTGTAAATTAGTTGTTTTAATATTTATGTTGTTTGTACTGCTAATTCTAGTCGTTTTATTAATATTATCCTTTGCACTAAACTCAACTTCTACGCTTTTAATTTCTGATTTATCAGGCTGAATCAATGATTTACTAATCGATTGTTTATAGAGTTCTTGTGAATCCTCGCTTCCGTCATTGTCGCCGTCTGCAGCATTCGGATTTGTCATTAAAGCATATTCATCTCCATCACTTAACCCATCGTTATCTGTATCATACTTATTAGGTAATGAATCGAACTGATGTACTTCAAATCCGTCAGTTAAATCATCTTGGTCCGAATCTCCCTTAGTCAAATTTGTTTGATTAGCTTGCTCGTCTTTATTACTCAGGCCGTCTTCATCGATATCTTCATCTGCATCACTTATGCCATTACGATCTGTATCATTTTTTGTCGGGGAAATAAATGATTTAACCTCATATTCAATATTGTCCTGCAATCCATCACCATCTGTATCCTTTTTAAATGGATTCATTCCCTCTAGGAATTCTATTCCATCTGTTATAGTATCGCCATCCGTTTCAGAGGTAGATTCAAAGAATTCTGTGTTAAATGAATAGCCTGCTTTTTCAAGTCCGAATAACACTTGTTTATATGCATTTTGATAGGATTTTGATGCAGGGACAGCTAGATCTTTTTCTAGAAACTCATTACCTTTTTCAGACATTTTCCCAGCGTTATTCAAATGAGCTTTTAGTTTATTTCCTTTGTGATCTGCTTGATCGGAGATATCCTTTAAGATGCCGATAGCATTTTTATTGACAATTTTATCCGATAAATAAAAATTAAAGAGTATATCTGCAAGTAATACTTCAGTTGGTTCATTAAAATCGTTTTTTGTTACATACCCCCATAGACATATGGTTAACTTATGTTTGATTTCCAAGAGCCGATCACTTTTAAGAACCGACTCATGTATATACTCCTCTTGAACAGCTTGTTCATATTGGTTAATCAATTGTTGAAGTACATCAAGTTCATTAATATCTTTTTGTTTAAAGTCTCCGATTTCATCAAATTCCGCTATCAGTTTAGAATCAAACTTAGCATTAGTTTCTTTTAAGACTGTCGCGAAACGCTTTAATTCATTTATTGCAATCTGATCATAGATTTTTGCAATTCTGGTGTCCTCATAGAATTCATATTCACTTAACCACTGTTTTACATTTTGCTCACTAGAGTTATTGCCCTTGGCAACCACCGCTTGCCCAATTCCGCCGAAAATCATTGCAAAGATCAATAAAAAACTCAATATACTTTTTACTTTATTTTTCAACATGATAATCACCTCTATAAAAATATTAATTTAACCTATATACATATCATGGTTCCCATCCAAAGAAATACTGTCAAAATCCTTGAGTTAATGTCATTAAATGAACTCCTTTACAATTGTTATTTTCTAATAGCAACTAGTTAGTACCTATCAAAAGCAAAATAGGAATTTACTCCAAATAACGCTAATTCTGAATATTCTGAAATTACCTAAATCAGAAAGACACCTAGTGCATTGCCTTTTTAAATTAACCGAACATAAATAAATCTTTGAACCAATAGATTTTCGGACTGTAAACCAATGAATGATTCCCGTTTAGCTCCTCAACCGTTTATATGAAACGTGTCAGGGGATGATGCTTTTTGTTCCTTGGACTTTGCCGAAAATGCAAAAAGCATTGAAGAGCATAAAATAAACAGTAACAGCTCTTATAGTTCCTTGAGGGATAAACTCATTTTTTCTCCTTTCCTTCCTAAAAAATAATTTTTTCAACTAAGTATTAGTTTACAGATTAAAAATATGGATTATAAGGTAAATATTTCCTATATATTTTTATCAGACTTATGAATTAATGATCTAATTTTAGAGATTAAACCAATATATAGCCAATTTTCTTTAAATCCACCTTTTAATTCAGATGTACTTTCCTTTTCCTATAAGAAACCCCCTTTAGATAACCACAAAGGGGTAAAGCATCGTAACTTTTTTGCAAACATCGCAACTTTATTCAAAAGATCGCATTTTTTTATAAACAACGTAACTTTATTTTAGATACCACACTCTGTACAATTTTAGGGTTCATTTCTTTAGCCATTGCGGGTTTACTATGTAACCGATGAACGAACAAAAAAGACCTTCAATTGAAGGTCTTTACTCATATGAGGAACAATGTAGATAAAGGCCCCTCCCTTAATGTGTCAATAAGACCATTTCTCATCATCTGTAACCCACTGATTTTTCTTTAAATCAAAGGATTCATAATCATCGTGAAGAGAAAAGTAGGCTGGCAATGTGATTGCTTGTCCATCTGCTTTTTTCCAGCAATCTGCGACCCAAGTAGCAAACGCTTGTTTTTCTGCAAGGTTAATTTCTTCTTCATTTTTTTCGTAGAAATCCCAAAAGTCTTCTGTTTGATTACCTAAAAGGTGGGTGTATCTTACATTTTCAATCATACCCAGACTACCTGCAAAGATAGTAGAATCCTTCCCCTCGTTAAAGACTTCATTAGCCTGTCTATCCATTGAGAACATAGTAATGGATAAGTTAAACTCGGAAGGATCATCTACAAATGCTACAAAATCCAATAATTCCACTTTAGAGTAAATGGTGTATTTATGTAACTCCTTTATATTACTGATTAATGTTTCCGATTTTGCTTCAAGGTTTTCTTCGACTGACTTCAGATAACTGTCTACCGTATAAAGAGATTTGACCTCTTCATCTTCTTTGACTGTTTTTTCTTCATCTTCTTTGACTATTTTTTCTTCAGAATTGGCTTTCTTATTCTCCGTGTTTAATGCTTCACAACCTATTAACCCCAATAATAAAATAAAAAATAAAACAAGTGATGCTTTTTTCAAATATTCTCCTCATCTCTATAACTTTTCCATCATACTTCAACCAATTATACCAAACCTTATACCTAAACGATCTCCGAAGCATACAAAAAAATACCCGACAAGGATTCCAAGCAGGTCATCTTTACCAGAGGCGCTAATGCCGTTTCCAATAATCCATAAGAAAAAGCTGCCTTAAAGACAGCTCCGATCATCAGCTAAACCACCCGTTAGTTCACTTACTCAATAAAAAGAGTCGTTTCCCTATAAGAGAACCGACTCTTTTGGTAAATATGGCACAAAGTGACCAACGTCGTATCCCTGCAATTACTTTTTATATATTTCGAGAATCGGATACTGCCTTCTTCACTCCATCACGTTTTAAAGCAGTACCCAGTATCACAATCATGCTTACTAATCCAATCCAAACAAGAACAGAAACAGGCGTATTCCAGGTTAAGCCTTCCCCAAAGAAGAATAATCCTCGTAGCCCTTCTACCATAAATCGCATTGGCAACCAAGAGTAAATCCAATCCCGATAAAATGGAGACATCATTTCAGGTGCCATTGCCAGTAAAGGGGCACCGAAGAAAAGCATTAAGATAAAAATAGGCATACCTTTAAGCCCCAATAGTGAAAGTACAGTTAATATCATTAGAAAAAAGCTAAAGGATGTAATTGATAAAAATAAAGCCGTATCCATGAAATTCGGAATATTTAAACCAACCATACCATCTGCCATCCAGGTTAAGCCTAATCCAATTACCAGAGCTACAACCGCACCCATTAAAATTTGCCCGACCTTTGTGACAAGGTTTTCTTTTCTAGTACGGATCGGCATTTTGCTAATGGAAATAAAGATTATCGCAGCACTTGCCAAACTAGCCATCCATAATGGCTGGAATAAGGAAACAGGAGCATTTCCATTCGCACTATTCGTGCCGATTTCATTGACATTTGTTACTTTCTTAGCGATTGGAACTGCGAGGCTTGCTGCCTGTTTTGCAGTCAAAGTTGCTCCTTGTTTTTCAAAACCATCAAGTAGTTGTTTTCGGACAGTGTTGTTCATGTTGTCAACTACTCCATTCAAGACCTGTCCTGCCATCGCTGAAGCAGCCGTATTCATTCCCTGATTAATAAATATTTGTACTTCTGGTCCAGAAGGTGCTGGTGTCCTTAATGATGCCTGATTAGCACTGAAATCTTTCGGAATGACCAATGCTGCATAATATTTTTGTTCATCCATTCCTTTTTGTGCTTCCTCTGCTGTTTTTACTTCAACCCATTTTACAACAGGGTCTTCATCTGTTGTTGTGTTTTTTTCCATCATTTCAATAATCGTTTGCCCCATGTTCATCTTTGGTTGATTAGGAATTTCCACTCCTTCATCCTCATTTACGATTGCAATCGGCAGATTTTTCGGTTGTGGTTGAACCGATGGAACTAATGTCAGTGAAAAAATAAAAATAACTGCAAATGCGATGATCGGTGAAACCAATACCAGTTTATTTTTCAACATATTTTACTCTCCTTGTTTTGGGTTATATTATAATAAAGAACAACCTGTTGTTTTATTTACTACATTCAAATTATAATTTGGGGACTAGTTCTGTTTCAATAATCAAAAATGGCACATGTGTTGGTTACGGTACACATTTTATAAATGTGTTGGATAAAATTAAGGAGGAATTAACTTGCTAGATAGTAATACCGATTTACGGATCATTCGAACAAAAGAGTGCATCCGAAATGCACTAGTAGAATTAATCGATGAAAAAGGGTTGAAAGCAATTACGGTTAAAGACATAACTACCAGAGCAAACATTAATAGAGGAACATTTTATGCACACTATCAAGACAAATTTGATTTAATGACGAAATACGAAGAAGAAATCATGCTTGAAATGTCCAGAATTGCAAAGCAGAACTTTCCAGATGTTATTGCCGCACTTGGAACCGACTCTCCGACTTTAGCACCATTTACCCTCGCAGTTTCAATATTTGAGTATTTTAATGAAAATAGTGGATTTATGAAAGCTGTGTTAGGTCCGAAAGGAGATTTATCATTTCAAACAAGACTGAAAGATTTTATGTGGAAAACACTGTTTGGAAATAATCCAAACGCACTTATTAAAGAGGAAAATTTACTTGTTCCAGGACAATATTTTACTTCTTACGTCGCATCTGCACATATAGGAGTAGTTCAACAATGGTTGGATAGTGGCAGGAAAGAATCCCCTCAAGAAATGGCTCGTATCCTATCAACCATTACAGTTAATGGTCCCTTCTTTGCAGCTGGTTTGAAAAAATAAATCACACAAGGATAAAGGGACAATACCATGAAAAATAGGTACTGTCCCTTTATTATTAATATGCTTATACAACTACCCCGATAGTGTATATAGAAAGCTGTATTAAAGACAGCTCCGATCTTCATTTAATAAACAAGAGAGGTTTTTCATGCGATAAAATCTATAAAATCCTCTCTAATAAATCCCCCACTTTTTCTGCCATTTCCTCTGGTGGATAAGGCATGCCATTTTTCAGCCACCATTCCACTACACCTACATAAGCATTTGCAACAAATTCAACAACTACATCTTCGCTTTGACCTAAATTTTTGCCTTTTGTTATATCCACGTCTTTTTTGAACTCTTCGATATTATGCTGAACAAACCGGCTGCGAAAGTACGGAGCTCCTTCACTCACCAACATCGTCGAAAAAAATAAATAATTACTTTCTAGATATTCCATGCAGTGTACAGTCGATTCAATCCAATCCATTTCAGCTTCCGACTCACAAAGGTTAACCATGTTATTGATATGTTCTTCTATGATCTTATCCAACAGATCAAATTTATCCAAGTAATGAAGATAAACAGTTGCACGGTTAATATTTGCCCTGTCAGAAATATCCTGAATGGTAATGCTATCGAAATTTTTTTCTGACATCAATTCAAGAAATGCTTTTTTAATTGCATCTTGTGTTCTAACAATTCTTCTATCCACTTTTGCCATGTTATTAACACCATACTTTCCTTGAGATAGTCGACAATTTTTATAGATTTGTTGTTTAAACATCAAAACTGATTAAATTAACGATTTATATGCCTTGTTTTGTTTATATTTATATTTTAAATTATAGACAGATGTCGAGAAAACATCAATTGTAGTTTTATTTTAATTTGAAAGGATGAAACGAAATGACAATTGAAAACAAAGTAATTATAATCACTGGAGCCTCATCTGGAATTGGTGAAGCAACTGCAAAATTATTGGCCAGTAAAGGTGCCAAAGTTGTTTTGGGCGCTCGTCGCGAAGACAAATTAAAAGCATTGACTGAGGAAATTCAAAAAGCTGGTGGACAAGCTGCTTATCGCGTCACAGATGTAGTTAATCCAGATGATAGTCAGCAGCTTATTCAACAAGCTAAAGACACTTTTGGCGGTGTCGATGTAATCTTCTTGAACGCTGGAATAATGCCTAATTCACCACTTTCCGAATTAAAAACTGACGAATGGAACAGTATGGTTGACGTTAATATTAAAGGTGTATTGAATGGTATCGCCGCAGTATTGCCAACATTTACATCGCAAAAGTCTGGACATATCATCACTACTTCATCAGTAGCTGGGCTTAAGGCTTACCCAGGCGGTGCGGTTTATGGCGCAACAAAGTGGGCTGTTCGTGATTTAATGGAAGTTTTGCGTATGGAATCTGCCCAAGAAGGTACTAACATCCGCACAGCAACTATTTATCCAGCAGCGATCAACACGGAATTGTTGGATACGATTACTGATAAGAATACTTCAGAAGGTATGACTGCGTTGTACGAACAATATGGTATTGCACCTGATCGAGTTGCCAATATTGTGGCATTCGCAATTGATCAGCCAGAAGATACGAACATTAATGAGTTTACAATTGGACCAACAAGTCAACCTTGGTAATAATTACAAGATAAAACTAAGAGCTATTCATTTTCTAAAGCTTAGGCTGTCGAGGAGACCTCGACAGCCTGGCACATTATACTTTGGAATTTATTCAGAGACAGGAACAAAGAGGAGTTCAAAAAAACTGATATCGTTTATCGGGCTGGATATTAATGGGGAAATAACTAAATGGATACTGTTATCACTCATTGAAAAAGTTACTAAATGATATAGGTAAAGGTACACCCTTAAATAACTCCCCCTTTACGCAACTACAAAATGACACTGTACTGAAAGAAGGTGATCCATTTTATGACTAAACGAAATAACTTGTTGATTTTTATATTGACCATAGGAGTTTTCGGCATCATAAATACCGAAATGGGGGTTATTGGGTTAATGCCCTCCATTGCTGATCACTTCAATGTCAGCATATCAAAAGCAGGATTGCTAGTGAGTCTTTTTGCTCTTACTATTGCTGTATCAGGACCAACGATGCCGTTATTGTTTTCCGGGATAAATCGTAAGAAGGTCATGTTACTCGTATTAGGAGTTTTCGTTATTGGAAGCATTGTATCCATATTTACATCTAATTTTACCATTCTATTAATTGCTCGTATAATTCCAGCCTTTTTTCATCCAATTTATTGTTCTTTGGCATTTACAGTAGCTGCTTCCTCAGTAAGTAAAGAAGAAGCTCCAAAAGCTGTTTCTAAAGTATTTATCGGAGTATCTGCTGGTATGGTAGCCGGCGTACCGATCGCAAGTTTTATTGATAGTGCCGTTTCGTTTGAAATGGCGATGGCATTCTTTGCTATTGTTAATGCTATTGTATTCATTGCTACATTGATTTTTGTACCATCTATGCCTGTTGAGGAAAGACTTTCTTATGGTACACAACTTTCCGTATTAAAAAAACCTATTATTTGGCTATCCATCGTGACTGTCATTTTATTAAACTTAGCTATATTTGGGGTTTATAGTTATTTTGCTGAATATCTGAAAACAGTAACGAATATGTCCCCGAATACCATAAGTTTAACGTTATTCGTCTTCGGTGGGGCCAGTATTATCGGAAACATTGTCGCAGGAAATTTACTTACTCATAGTGCCATTAAGTCTGTAGTATCTTTTCCTTTGTTATTGGGTGCTGTTTACATCATTTTATTCTTCACAGGACAATTTACCGTACCTATGGAAATTATAACTTTAATTTGGGGAATATTAGCTGGAGGAATAATGGCAAATATTAATCAATATTTGATTGCGTCTTCAGCTCCCGAAGCGCCTGATTTCGCCAATGGCTTATTTATATCGTCCTGTAACGTAGGAACAACAATTGGTGCAGCTGCAGGCGGGTTATTTATATCAGAACTGGGTACACAATACGTCGTATTAGTAGGAATTCTATCATTGATACTAAGTTTGGTAACCATCTTACTTAGAAACTTTATGTTTACACCTACACAACAACTATCTAGATAATTCTATAAGAGTTTTCTTTTCATTATTGCTTTCTTTTCCCTGCCATACTTTCTTTTATTAAACTTCTAGGGTGTGGAAAATTCTACTCTGGCCCAAGATTAGTAGCCGAATAAAGGAGGATATTTTATGTCAAAGGATATAAAAGTTGCACTTGTCACTGGGGGGAACCGAGGAATTGGATATGAGCTGGTCAAACAATTGGCTTTGAATAGTTTTAAGGTCATTTTGGCAAGTCGTGATCCAGAAATGGGGCATGAAGTTACGCAAAAACTTAAGGAGTCAAATCTTGACGTGTCGTTTCTTGTAATGGATGTAGACAATCAAGAAAGCATCCATCAAGCTGCAATTACTGTAAATGAGCAATATGGAAGATTAGACGTATTGATTAATAATGCTGGCGTGTATTTGGATGAGAATAAAAATTTAGTGACTATGGACAATTCCATTCTGGAGAAAACAATGGCAACCAATTTCTTTGGAGTTTACCATGTGATCCGTTCCTTTATGCCCCTCATGGAAAAGCAAGGCTATGGGAGAATCATTAATGTTTCCTCAGAATACGGGGCGATGACCGAAATGTCATATCCAGGAGTAGGAGCTTATAAAATGTCTAAATTTGCCCTGAATGGATTGACACGATTGGTAGCTGCAGAAATCAAAGGTGATATCAAAATAAATGCGGTCGATCCGGGATGGGTAAGTACAGATATGGGTGGATCATCTGCTCCAAGAACACCCAAGCAAGCAGCTGAGTCTATCCTGTGGTTAGCAACTATTGGACCTGAAGGACCTAATGGTGGGTTTTTTAGAGATGGAAAACAAATCGATTGGTAACATAACAGTATAAACACATTATTCTGTGTTTAAGTGTGGTTCGAAACATTAAATACTTTATGCAACTATCCTGCCAAAATAGTTGCATAAAGAAAAAGCTGCCTTAAAGACAGCTCTGGACTTCAGCAAAGGCATCCGTTAGTATACCCATTTATCCCTAATGAATAAACGAATAAATAAGAGAAAAGGGGATTAAAGATTCAAGGTCTTATTTTATTGCAATAAGCAACAAACTAAAATGAAAAATGACCATTTTTAAGGAAAATATAAAGTTCAGTATCGATCTCTATATGTGGTTCAATCCCCTCTTCGACTAATTGATTTTTTCTTTGTCAAACAATACTCTCAATATCATCGATATTTGCTTAACGATATTACACCTGCTTTCTCTAATAACTCTATAGCTATATCATCAAGTTTATTGGTCGTTATATCAGGAATTATTTCTTGTACCAATTTATCTCTAATGTAGGCAACTACTTCATTATCTTTTATCATCAATATAAACAAGGCTAAATTTTTCCTCGATTAAGAAAATGGCCAAAAAAAGATCTAGTCCAATTGACTAGATTCTCTTTTTAATTTCTTCCCTTAATGATTCAATGATAGTACCTGATATATTTGCTGGAAGAGATGAATTACCCTCAAAAACCCATGTATTAATTACTTCAAGATCTTCTTTTTTAAAAGTAATGCTATAATCTTTATATTTGTGAGTAAAATCAGCTGTAACCGATTCTTCACCATCAAACTCGTCATCAATAATCATATTTTTTATTTCATATGGCTTCACAATGTAATCTCCTTTTTATCATTCTTGTATATAGAATTGGCTTTATATGATTGTTTATTCATTTTTTTCACGCCAAAAACCAAAGGAGATGAAAGCATTAAACCAATTCAGAAATCAAAAAGTCGATACCATCATTAACTTTGTGGTTATCTCTAAAGGAGTTATAGGTATAGTTGGGCATTATTATTTTCTCTCCTTCAATTCTTCATTTTACAGATAATAATAATTTCCCCAAAAGGTTGTATAACCAAAAAAACCCTTATATTTTAATTTAGGATGAAAAAGGTTACCTACATCAGACTGTAGAACCTCGAACGTCGATTGGAACTCCAGGCACTCGCTTTCCGCGGGCGGTCCGGGAGCCTCCTCGGCGCTTTTGCGCCTGTGGGGTCTCCCCTCGACGAGCTTTTCCCGCAGGAGTCTGCACCTTCCGTTCCAATCAACTTTAATTAGGCTGAAAGCGGCTTTGGGTAATGTTTAAGTGTTCAGGTCTTATTACAGGTTTTTTATCTGAATTCTCAACTTGCGAAAACTCTTTTTATAGATTTTCATTATTCTGGATTTCTAATAAATCCACTTCCATTACATTGGTTTCCCCAATAAAGTCGGGAACAAAAAGAGTCTTTAATTATATTGGTTAACATAGGACTATTTAATGGCTTACTTAGGATTCCCCATCCCCACTATCAAAAAATGAATCAAATCCTCCATCAAGATCTTCTGTTGCTTCTTCAAACATTTCCCCAACATCAAAACCATCCACCATCTCAGTAAATAACATCGACCCTAAAACACCAACTGCTAATCCACCAACCATTCCAGGTATAGCGTTTCCTAATTGGGAAGCGCGACCATGATGATGGTTTGTGGAATAAGAGAACGGCTGTGTAAAAGCATAAGGCTGATCAATAGCTTCCGTTATATACTTTCCAAGTAGTTTATGAAGATCGGCTTCATGCTCGAGAACATTCTTACTTAAATAAAACTCACGTTTTGCTTCAATTTCCTTGTAGCCGCTTTTACAGTCAACTTCCATCCAGACCCGGATACCTGATTCTTCATTGGCAAACCGCATTTCAACTTCATTTACCTGTCCCATGAATTGTTGAGTGGGAAAAAAAGCAAATTCCTGTCCATATTGGTCGAGTTTGCCCGAGTTTGCTGTCTCGCGAAAACCTAATTGAGCCATTGCATTAAATATGAATGAGATAGATTTCTGGGATTGTATGACCAGCCGGTCTACATCTTTACGATCAACTCCGCCCTCAATATCAAGATGTGTATCCAGATAGTATGAGACAGTTCCCCTTGAAATAGGTATATTCGTAGGTAGGAGATAATGAAACGGAATGACCTTACGTTCTTTGGGGTGAATACAATCTCGATTAACTAATGGTATATGGGCAACTTCCTTAGAAACGCTTCCTTGTTTTAATACCACATTCATCATCAACCGGACAGTCAATTGATTGATTTTCTGTTCCACTTCACCACCTTGAATGACTACCTCCCCTTGAATGCTATCTCCAGCTTGATAATTACGATTATCATATTGTAAATCTACAGTTGCTGCTCCTTTTCCTAAGCTTGCTAATATTTTTTTGAACATGCTTCCTCTTCCCTTCGTCAAACCACTATTAGTATTTATATGTAAAATGGGGCGTAATAAGAAAGGATAAGAAACCTATTTGTATTTCATGAGATTTCTTAATTATCCCTGATAGTATTACGTCGAAAAATGAAATTGGTTTCAAATGATTTTATCGCAGTAGGTGATCTTCATATGATAATGAAGTACATCATCTTTGTTCTGATGCTGGTGGTGATGGACTATTGGACTTTACTTTTCATGAAATAGGTGAAAAACCAAAGGATGTGCCACTGACCGAATACAGCAAGTTAGGGTCACCCATTGAAAGACGGTTGTATAATGCATTCGTGATGAATGGCTATTATGTACAAACACAAGTGAAATTTGGTTCTTATCAATTAACCTTTGATAAACCTTTTATCTGAATGTGGTGGAATGGTGTATCGCTCTTCTCAGCGCGAAAAAGGGACATGATAGAAAGAAAGATACTTATTTGAGGAACAAGGAATAAAGTGATGCGAATAATATAGATTATTGTTTATTTAGTGTGAAAACCAGCAACTGTACGACGAAGCATAGAGAGAGAGAGAGTTTAATTTTCGCTCAAAAAAAATGCCAAGGGCTAACAATTTTGAAAGTACTTTAAAAACAAGAACATCATCTTTGATAAGCTATTTTGAAATGGTCACATTCCCGATTTCCCCATTACTTTATAGCCATGGCATCTAATTAATCCTCGCTGGTCAAACAAACCCATTTCATCCCCTTAAATGCATGCGCTTACATTTAATTCCGCATTATCCCTTCTCTCTTTCTCAACAGATCCGTTCATAGTTACCTTACTGGGCTAAAGGGATATTCCTATCCAAGATATATAGAAATAACCGACTTCACTTATCACTTAAAATTATAAGAACCATATTATAATTTCTGGATTAAGGATTGTAATTCATCTTGAAGGTTTCCTTTTGAAAGAGCAGAGTGCAGAATTTCATGAACAGTATTTAAGGAAATTTGTAGTTTTTCTTCTCCTATTGTAGTTAAACGTGTGTAGATACCTCTACGATCATCTTCACATATATGCCTTTGTAATGCTCCGCAGCTTTTTGCTTCTAGCCTGCCTACCAGCCTTGATATAGCACTTTGGCTTAAACCTACCATCTCTTGTAATTGTTGTAGCCTCAATTGTTTATCGCTTGTTTTCGATAAAAAGTAAAGAACGTAAAACTCTTTTAACGACAGGTTATGATTTTTTTGCAAAGCACTTTCAAGCTCATTCGTAATGCTCATTTGAATACTAGTAAGAGATAGCCAATTATCTAAATACTTCTTTTCTTGGTTGTTTTTCATGCACACATTCCACCCTGTTCTATCCTATATAATTAAAATATTGCACTTTAATTGATTTTCATAAGGCATATAAATAGTTCTAAAATACTCCAAAGCCAGAATTTAATGGTCAAACTTATTTGAAAAAGTGCGTGCCATATTGGCCGTTTCCATGTATGTTATATGGTTCTTCTCATTTTAGACGAGTTTCTTCTTTTTGTCTAAGATTGAGTTATTGCATAAAAAAAAACAGTCAAAATGACTGCCTTTATTCATTAACGCATTGTAACTGAACAGGATCCTATTTCATTTCCACCCCAGTTAAGTGAAAGCTTGTCTTGGTCTGAAAGAGGACCGACGCCACTTGGAGTACCGGTAAAAATTATATCTCCTTTTCCAAGCCCAAAATGCTCTGCTGTAAATTCTATAATGGTTTGCAAATCAAAAAGTAAGTCTTTAATATTTCCGACTTGTACACGCTCTCCATTTTTTAAAAGGGAAAAATCTGATTGTTTACATGCTTCGACACCTGGAAACGGAATAAAACCACTTACAACTGCTGAATTTTTGAATCCTTTAGCCAAAAGCCAAGGGTGCTGTTTTTGTTTTAACTGTGATTGAACATCTCTAAGTGTTAAATCCAACCCAATGGCCATGGCATCTACTATTTCATCTACTTTCATTCCTGATTCGTACTGTTTTGCGATATGTATGACAAGTTCAGTTTCAAAATGAACGGAACCCTGATTACTCGGCAACGTAATGGTCTGTCCATTAGCTTCCACAAGCGAATGAGTCGGTTTTGAAAATAAAAAAGGGGAAGTTGGTATTTCATTATTCAACTCTTTTGCATGCAAGGCATAGTTTCGACCTACACAATAGATATTTTTAATGTCTTTCATATTAAACTCACTCTTTTCTTAATAAATTTAATGATTCGAAAAATAGATGTTTTAATAGTCTCCCAAATTACAATTTGTAAATAAAAAACTCTAATTTAAATACATTTTATATTTTTCTGATTTTTTATACAACCGTTATACTTATAATAAAGAAATCCAAATTGTTAGATATCCTCTTTCCCCATGACGAGAGAACCGCCTTCAAAGAATTGATTATTTCCACCATTTACAACAAGGCCTTTTTTAGCTTCTTCTTATATCTATGAAAGTTTGATAACCTCACTATCAGCTTTTCTATTACAAAGGTACCCCCTATAACCACTATCAGACTAAATAAAAGAGCGCACTCCTTTATTAGAGAAATGCGCCTGATTGGTGAAGGAAGAATTATCACTATTTCATTATGAAAAAAAAAGAGCCAACAAGTTGAACTGCACCCCAATTGTTAGACAACATCTAACAATTGGAGGTGCAGTTTTTTTGACTAAATATACGATAGACGAAAAATCAAATGCAGT
>NZ_JAZHFU010000033.1:0-11602 GCF_036541465.1 Bacillus sp. CFBP9009
GGTGTCTTACTCATATCTTACTGAGGAGCCCTATTTTTTTCAAAGCTGAAAAATAACGAACTACAGGAATGCTATCCTGCCCCGATAGTTCCATAAGAAAAAGCTGCCTTAAAGACAGCTCCGATCTTCAGCTAAAGAACTCGTTAGTTGCATAAGACACCCGTTTGTCCAAGAATCTGAATAACATTTTTAAAATTAACAGCTTTTAATCACCAAATGCAAATATTATGGAAGTGACCGTTAAAGAAAGCCTCATTGGCTGTCACATTTTTTTATACCAACTGCTCTTTTTCATTCTACTAATTTCAAAATCCCATCCACTAAAAGAAAAGGAAAACGATGTCTAATAATTTCTTTAATTTTTTGAGTATCAAACAATATTAATGGCCGCTTTACAAATACTATATTTTCTTATTTTATATTCCACGATAAAACAAGTCCTAAATGTGTAAGCCCTCCTCCGAAACCATAGAGTATTAAAGTATCACCATTTTGAACTTTCCCTTCTTCTATTCCTTGATTTAGTGCTAATGGAATAGAAGCAGATGAGGTATTCCCAAAATACTTCATACTCGTCAATGTTTTTTCTATAGAAAATCCTGATTTTTCACATATTGATTCAATCATCCTTAGATTTGCACTATGTGGTATAAACCAGTTAATATCCTTTATGTTTAATTCTGTTTTGAGTAATAATTCTTGTATTCCTATTGGTATAGTACGGGCTGCCCATTTGTATACTTCCCTTCCATTCTGAACCATCTTTCCAGTTCTATTTAAGGATTTATCATCCATAGTAGTTGCAAAGGTTGTTCTATATACATGAATACCACCTTCTCCATTAGTTCCCATATGGCTAGCCAAGAAACTAGGATTTTCCTTATTATATTCGACTAACATAGCACCAGCGCCATCTCCAAATAAAATACAGGTTGTTCTATCTTTATAGTCAGTGACTTTTGATAAAGTTTCGGTTGCAACAACTAAAATCTTTTTTTGTGCCTCAGAAGTAATTAAATTATTAGCTAAGTGTAAAGCATATGTGAATCCTGCACAGGTAGCATTTAAGTCAAACGCTCCTGTACAGGGAATATTAAAGTGACTCTGAATTTGACATGCCACACTAGGAAACGCATAGTCAGGAGTTGTAGTTGCTACTATAATACAATCAATATCTTGTAAATCCTTATTATATTTTTCAATAAGATTTTCAATGGCTTTAAAAGCCAGTGTTGACGCATATTCTGTTTCTCCGGCAATTCTTCTTTCCTTCATACCAGTTCTTTGTACAATCCATTCATCATTTGTATCTATTATTTTTTCTAAATCATTATTAGTAAGTCTTTTTTCAGGTACATAGGTACCGATAGCTGTAATTCTTGCTTTTGATTTCATTTATTTGTCCCCTTTACTATTTTACACACCTAAAGTTATAATCTGATATTAGTACCAGGTGCTAATTATTTCTAATATTCTATCATGAAAATAATGGAAACGGAATAACTAAATGGTTTTTTGATGGCGTTAAAAAGACAAATCCATGTAAAATTCTGAAGAAATTATTACATATCTTTACCCTTTTTTGGGTCTTATTGTTCAACTAACTTGCCCAGTTAGTTCATTAACAAAGTATCAAACTTTATTTCATGTCTACACAAACACCATTTACTGTATGTTGTAGTAATGGATCATACCCTTTGTAGCGTTTGTGAACGTACTAGTCATGTCAGTAAAATTCACTTCTTTTCCGGAAATAATGGCAGTGGTAAAGCTTAATTTTAGTAAAAATTATGTCAGAAACTTTTCATATAAAAAAAGCTACCCATTAAGAGTGGGTAGCAAGTAATACAAGTTATTTGAAAACAATTTGTAGTTTTCCATATACTTTTCCAGAAGAGTATCCATCTTTCACATCAACATAAAATTTACCTATTTTCATATCTGTGAATAATGTCTTTCCACCTGCTAAGCTATGATAGCCTGTGCACTTTCCAGTACTAGCATTGCAGAGACGAGACCATACGTTACTATAATTAGTCAATAACTTACTTCCAGAAGAGGTCTTTAAATAGATTGGGGAAACCAGTTCTACCTGTAGGTCACTACCTTTGTTAGGATTTCCAATTTCACCATCCCATTTTCCATCTTCTGTTTGAAAAGAATACTGAGGAACACTTGCTTGAGCAGAAGAAGTACCTAATACCATTCCACCTACCAGAACTAACACAAAGGTACTTAAGATTGAAAATAAGCTTTTTATGTTATTTCCTCCTCCAATCTTTATCCCTTTTATAATATCAGAATAAACTGATTATTAAAATGATTAAAAATGACTATAGCTTCTTAGATTCAAACATCTTTTGGTTGCGTCATCTTCATCGTTTTACAGTTCAGACGGCTTACTCCCGTAATAATGGCAATTTTCCCTTTTAAATGGCCCATGATAATATTCTCCCATTACAATCAGTAAATTTGTCTTATACTTGTCCTTTTGTTGCATAAAGAAAAAGCCATCTTAATGACAGCTCCGATCTTCAAAAAGCACCCGTTAGTATTTAAGTTTATTCAGGTCAAATCTTGCTATTTCTTGATTTTCAATTGTCACAACTAAAAAAGCATTTAATGCATACTCTTTAAGTTCAGCTAATTTTTCTTTTGAAGGTACAAGCAGTGGAACTTGGGAATTTTCTTCGCTTACACCTAAATCGTAGTTAAGAGTATACTCACCCTTTTGATCAGGCTTAAGAACCGGTAAAAATGAATGACCGAACCCTACACCACTCCCGTTATAATCTTCAGGATTATAAATATTGAAGCCCATTACGTCTTCTGACACGGCTTTTAATTTGTCTTTGGGCTCAATCTTAAGTTCAATTCCTTTATCAACTTCTTCAATACCTGCTGTTTTATTACCTGTATTTTTAATGGTGAATTCATAAAATAAAGCTGTCGGGATCAGCTCATTTCCCTTTCCTTCTCCTTCAGTTATCACAATTGCACCAAGCAAATCCTTATCTTTAACAATATCAACTTTCGCATCTACTAGTTCCAGAGTAGGATTTGATGAACAAGCTGATAAAAAGAATAAAACAAATAGGCTAATAAAAACAAAGCATTTCCTCAAGTAATCACCTCCAATTTAGATTACCATAATTTACCTATAATTCAAACGAATTTATTTTTAAATGCATAAGAAAAAGGCTGCCTCAGCAACCCCCTAAGTAAGGCGATCATTTATTTTGATTTGTTTTACTGAAAATAAAAACAGTTATATTGAAAACACTATACCCTTTCAAGAGGTATATGAGGTAAAGGTGGTAATTGAATTCTAACCAGGTCTCCCGGGTGAACCTCACCACTTTCCAAAACTATGCTCATTATTCCTGCTTTACGTATCAAGTTCCCATGCTGATCCCGGTCCAAAACAGCGTTCATAAGTCCTGATTTAAATTGATCAATCTGGGCACATGGATTTCGTAGGCCTGTTACTTTAATAACTGCTGTTTCCCCAATAAATAGTAACGAATCCTTCGGTAATTCAAGCAGGTCGATACCTTTTGTGGTAATATTTTCACCCATTTGTCCAGCTGTAACATTAAACCTGTCTTTCAATTCCTCTAATAATTCTGAGTGGATTAGGTGAACTTGCCGAAGGTTAGGTTGATTTGGGTTCTTCGCTACACGTGAACGATGCTTAACAGTTTTACCCGAATGGGCATCTCCTTCAACGCCCAAACCCTTCAACAGTTTTATACTATTGCAATTTTCCTTGCTGAATGTGTGTTTATCACTTTTACTTACAGCTATTACTACTCCGCTAGCCGAGCCGATATTTTCGTCATTCACTTTCTTTCAACTCCCCCCAATACTTATATTTGATATCTTTATTCAACTATCCTGCCAAGAAAGATCCAAAAAGAAAAAGGCTGCCTTAGCAACCTCCCTTTGTAAGCTCAATTAGAATCTTATTTAAACTTCTAACTTTTTGCATCAATTATCTGTTGAATAATTTCTATGCTTTTAAAATCCTTTGGACGAAGTGTTCTTCCTGTTCCTAGTTCGTGAACTTTTTTTCTGGCTTTATTTGAAAACCATCATTAACAAGAGCCTGTTCCAAGTGCTCACGATACTGTATCCAGGTAACTAAATCAATATCAGAATGTAACCGAGTAATCTTTCCAAGAAGAAAATCTATCGCAGCCACAGGTCAAAATTGAGTGATAAGCAAATTTCATTTAATTCACGAAGTATATTTAATTGTAACTTGCTTGTATCATTTTCTTCGGTACCAATCTTATAATCCACCCTCATACACACCTTTTATATACTAAGATATAAGTATTGAAACAACCTTGATCTCTATGTATACTTTTGTTCCATAACCTGATATAATCCGAGTTTTTCTGAACATATATAAAATTATTGAAAATTAACCGTTTCTTCGTTTATATTACTACCGTCATAACACCTTTTTTGATAAGAGCAGCTTTTGCAAACCAGTAAAGAATTCGTTTTCAAATACTTTTTGGGTTCTTGTAAAAGATTCTTGATTATGTTGAGGTATTCCAATCCATTCGAAACATCATTCATGGTTGGAATATAAGTTTCTATTTTACCTTCCATAAGCGAGAATATCTCTATTCTTTCCGGTAATTGACCAAATGCCTTTTCACAAAATACCGAAATCATATTAGTAAATAATAAGTTCATTTCTTCGTGTGTATCAACTACATATTTTTTTATGATGTATGAGCTGCTTGACCATTCTGCTACTTCAAAAGTTAAGGAGAGTTCGGTCCCCAACTCCTTAATATTGATGTTAAACTTTTCATATAAAAATAAAGGTGGATATTGAATTTTTTTGGAAGTTAAAAATTGGAGTAAATGGTCAGTTATATTAGCAAGAGCCATATAATAATGACTCCTTGACTCGAACTGACGTACATCAATGGCACTCCAATGATCATCTATGAACTCCATAACTTTCTTAGTTGTCTGACATATTGGAGGCAGTTTATAATAGCGACTTACAACTTGATTAACCACAGTTTGAACCATCTTCCTCCAATCCAATTGAGTTGTGATTTTTCCTTCTATATGATGAAAGTAAAATTGATAAGGACATCTTATAAAATCTTGTAAATGGTAATCAGTTAAAGTAGCAATGGAAATCCGATGTTCCTTACCCATCATTCCCCTCACCTATCTTTCCTCATAAAATAGCTAATTCTATATTGAAGAGACAAGACTTTTCTTTATAAAATCCCTCCCGAAATTTTGGCAGTTTTTGATATCCTCATCATCTGGGTTTAATTCTACTTTTAATCCTTCTAGGACGATATCAGCACCCTGTTCTCTTAATTTTTCGGTCAAAATATCTACGGCTGCACCATATTGTGAGTAAGATGAATCGCAGGAACCAAACACCGCAGCTTTCTTTCCAGTTAGATCAATATTATCCATTTCCTCATAAAAGTCTAAAAAATCATCCGGTAATTCTCCGTCTCCCCACGTATATGCGCCTAATAAGATACCATCATACTCTCCAAGTATGGAGGCTTCAGGACCTTCCATTATATCTATCTTTTCGATATTCACATCACTGATTTCTGTGATTCCTTCTATAATGATATCCGCCATTTCTTCTGTATTTCCACTCATACTGGCAAAAATCATAATGAATTTAGACATGATAAGTTCCCCTTCCAACACTGATGATTATTAGTAAAAATTTAAACTACTTAGCAGCATTATCACCTTTAATTAAACTTTGGTGAAATTGAATTTCCAGACCTTTCAGCAAAAAGATAGGTATCGATGTTTTTTGCTAAAAAATGATTAATTTTAATTAACAAACTTACACGGGAATCATGTCTATGTAACGCTCACACCACAAAAAGGGCAGGAAATATATAAGTCAATTGCATCTTTATTTAATATGTTCATAAAATTGTCGTGTTTTCCCAAAAAGCATGTAAATCTCCAGTGTTGATTTTATTCTTTATTTTCTGTACGTTACTCAGTTCATCGGCAAATGAAAGAAACGACTGCCTATCATGTGCATCGAGTGCTTCGTTTATTTTAAAGCTTAAATGGTTAATTTTTAGATTCAAATCCAAAATGGAGCAAATGCTTCCCTTGGAATACAGTTCCTCAATATCTTCCACATGCATAAAAAACTGAAACTCGTTGTTGATATCTATTAAAAAGTGCCATCCTAAGCAATCAACATACTTCCGCTCGTTTGTAATTGTCCAAACATCACCTTGAAGGAACTCAATCATATGTTGGTGCTTTTGCCCAGGACAGCAGCAACTTACTTGATGCTGAAATTGTTCTAATATTATAAAATTTTTATCCACAGATGTTCCTCCTCCACTCATATTCAGTATTTATTGAATTTTATTTGTTATCGCTAACTTAGTCAGTTGACTGAATTTTGTCAGACTTACTTTCTATTCTTTTAAGGTTGACCTATTTTCATTTTTCTTCCTGATCCAAAACTGTTTATTCAATATGTTGAAGCCTTTTTAATTTTTATTGTCAGGGAATAGGAATTTGTAAGAGCATTAAATGAAAATGATTATCAATATCAAAGTTACTTTATATAATAATGATAATGATTATCAATGTCAATCAGTTTTTAGCCATATAGGTTATATAATCAATCCGTCAGTAAAAGCATCTTACTGAGATATTCTATTAAGCTCGTAATTTGTCCAATATGAATATTGGACAATCATAGTCCTAAAGATACTTTTTTCCGAAGTTATTAACACTAGCTTGGTTAATTTAAGCCCCTCATTTGTTTCACTCAAATTTCTCATGCTAATAATCTGGATACATGTGAAACTATTCAAAAGATATAAAAGCCATAATATTATGTCGATTTTTATCAATTGCCCTCATGCAAATAAAAGGAGGTGATTAGATTGATTCCAGTAGCCTGTACTTTATTCTGAAGAAAATATCGGCAATAAAAACTGCCCCCCAATTGTTAGCTGTGTCTAACAATTGGGGGGCAGTTCATTTTTACTGGTCGACCTTATAATAAGAACGGACCTCCTGGTTAGTTCATTAACTTCTCAAACGATAAAATTACAATCCCACATATTGCAGATACTCCCAAAAATGATAATAAATAAAAATGAGGAGGCGTAACACTCACAAACTCTACCTCATTTTGAAGGGTTGCTACCTTATCCCATGCACTCTCAATATCTGGTTTATAGTATTTTGTTTTTATATAACCGACTAACATCATAACAACTGCATAGATTACATGAATTGAAATTGAACCTATAATTGCTTGAATAAGAACCTTCATATCGCTCCTCCTTTTTTACTCATTTCACCATATTCAGTAACATGTGTTCTTGAACTAACTGCCATTTAGTTGAATAAGACTGAGTTTTTAGCGTGTATAATGTTCTCTAATAATCAGTTTATATTTTGGCTTAAAATCAATTTCTATTGTTTGTTGGGAATCGTCATGCAGAACCGTTAAAAGTACACTTGAAAGTTCTCTTTTGTCTGCTGTAATCTCAAACTTGTTAACTCGTTTTAAATTCAAGATTGATAACACTTTATTTGAATTCATTTGGGTTACTTGTATTTTTACTTCACCGTAAGATGGAGAAAGTGTAACAATATAGTCTTCCTCTCCATTGGAAAATTGATATCTTGCTTTATTATAGTAATATGGTAAATCTTCCTCAGTGGTATCAAATAATGCAGGTTCACACTCAAACAACGAAAGAAAGTCGTTTGCTTCTGGCAATATATTCACTCACCATCAACACCTTTCAACACCCTATTTTATTATTTTCTTGTTGAGGAAACCTGCCCATATAGTTGCATAAAGAAATAGCTGCCTTTAAGGCAGCTTCGATCTTTAGCTAAGCACCCTTTAATTCAACAAAAGTGTAGTATATTAGTATGTACTCATTATATGTAATCGATATCGAAATGAGGGGATATTAATTCCATGCTTTGTAAATCCCATTCAAAAGTAAGGATGGCTGATTGTTTTGATTTATGTGTTAAAAGGCGTACTCCATTTTTTATGATCATGCTTTCTGCATCCCAAAAACGGACAGTTTCGTCTTCACCAGTACGATTACAGACAAATACGGGCAGTCCTGTTTCTAATGACCTTTGTTCCCATTCTCCCTCTGGACCGTGTAATCCGGGACCCCAGGAAGACGGTGCAATTAATATTTCTGCTCCTTTTTCAACTAAGCTGTAAGCAATGTCTTTGGGATATGCGTCTGCACAAATCATAATACCAACCTCAACATTGTCTGTTTTTATTGGCTCTATTACATCCCCTGATGCTGACCAATCATCAATAACACTTATTTTTCTCTGTTTGCCTAATAAATGACCTTGTTTATCTATGACAAACACAGAATTATACAACTCTCCGTTACTGCCTTTTTCAGGGCAACCCAAAAATACAGTGCTTTTCAAATTCTTTAGTTTACGGCTCAAATTACCCATCCAAGCATCAGGTTGCCGGTTAATCCATCCAGTCCCAATCTTATGATTGAATTGAAGTCCGCTGACACATAGTTCGGGTGTTATAATCCATTCGGCATTATTGTTTGATGCTATATGAATGGCTTGTTCAATGAGTTTTTGGTTATACTCCACATCACCAGCGATAGGCAATAGGTGTAATAAAGCTATTTTTATTTTTCCCATATTGATCTCCCAAACTTCAACTTTTATTAATGGCTATGCTTGTAATAATTGTAGCATAGACATTGATTTGCTTGTTCAACTACCCTGCCCCGTTAGTTCCATAAGAAAAGAGCTGCCTTAAAGACAGCTCCGATCTTCAGCTAACGCACCCGTTAGTTGAGAATCGGAGCTAAACTTCATAATTTATTTAAGTAACTTTATTAAATTTGGTGGTATATACACAGCTTAATCTTTTTTGTGAAGGTGGCAGATGGATGCAAAAATATCTTGCTATCTCCACACAAAAAATTATTCATGCAAAAAAATTTGGCAGTCTAAAGTCGCTAATACTCTTTTAATTCTGCGAGTTACAAGTTGGCCCGATACTTGCATTGTAGATTAATATAGATTTAAAAACTTAGGAGGTACACAAAATATGTCCTTAACTCTAAAATAAAGAACCATTTATAGACTAATTCATCATGCGTATAGCAGCTTATTGTTTGGAAGAAGAAAGACCGCTGAATCTTCTCGTTTTCGATGGTTATAAAATCATCTAATGGAAAAACACATTTAAAAAACTTTTTATTGGAGGCCTTTTATGTGGGTAATCACTGTTCATTCAAAGAACAACATTAAAATATATGAGTTTGACTCTGAAAAAGAAGCTAAAGATGCTTTCAGGAGGATGCAGGGTTGTAAAATCCTAACAGAAGTAATTTATTTTAATGATTTTGATTTAGTTAAATCATAAAAATTCAGAATTTTTAGCTAATTATAACTTTTTACATTCCTTCTTTAAACTAGTCAGGATTATCAAAAGAAAGATAGACGTACTAGAACCTTGTTCAAAATCGAATCGATATGAACGAGACAGTTTCACTATTTTAGAAATAGATATGAAGATGTTTATAAATTAAAGGGAGATATTTAAATGGAAACTAAATACTGTAAAGAATCAAGAGTTGTAAGAACAAGTCGCATTTTCCCAAATGATGTAAATAATCATAATACTTTGTTCGGTGGTCGTTTGATGAGTCACTTGGATCAGGTATCCTCAACTTCTGCAGCGCGTCATAGCCGTAGGGAATGTGTAACTGCCTCAACAGATTCAGTTGATTTTTTACATCCAGTTCGAACAACAGATTCAGTCTCTTTTGAATCTTATGTAACATGGACAGGTACCTCTTCAATGGAAGTCTTTGTAAAAATTATTGCAGAAGACTTAAAAAGCGGTAATCGTAAAATCGCAGCAACTGCACTATTAACTTTCGTAGCACTAGATCAACATAACCGGCCAACACGGGTTCCACAAGTCATTCCAGAAACAGAAGAAGAGCGAAAATTACATGAAACCGCACCTGATCGAGCAAGAATTCGTAAGGAAAGGAAACAAAAAAGTAAGGAATTGGCTGCATTTTTAACTGCAAATTATCCCTGGGAACAATATAGTTCATGCTAAGCTTTATGGACAAGTAGTAGAATGGGATAAATTAAATAAGTTAAGTTAGGTTCATGAGGGGAATGGTAGTCCTAGTGACTCTTACAATCAGGATGGAGAGAGGATATTGTGTCAGTCTTATAGATTAGTGAAATTTCCGCTGATGTTCTTAACCAATAAGCGAATTTACGAAAAATAAAATAATTAATTCTTGCCTTTACTCCCATGGAGCAAAGGCTTTTTTTTGACAAGTTTCTACTACTGATAACGATTATATTCTTTAATAATAAGTTCTAACTTTGAATTCACAGAGGTATACAAGAAGATATAGGGAAACAAAATGTTAATTTTGGGACGGTAATTTTAGTATCCCCCAAAAAACATCATTTTCTTTGAGGGACAGTTTGAAAGTCACATATGCTTACTTTTTTTTGCGTTCCTGGGCTTTTAATGCTATTTTTTCAAGTCCATTATTCGCAAATTCTACATCTGTTTTAGGTAAAGCATCATTATTCTTCAATTGCTTATTTTTATTTTTAGACATTTTTTCACCCCCTGTAGTTTGATTCAGTTAAAGACTTGGATGCCAACATTAATTAAATATACTATTTAATGATACTGTGTAATTTTTATCCTTTTTCGTTATCGGCAACCAGTAATTTTAGTTTGCGTTCTTTTTTGCAGGCTATGCTATTTGAGATTCTTCTTCAACCTCATGATTTTAACTTACCAATAATTCTAATGAACTCTATAACACTCTCTGCTAGTCTACTTTCTCCGGCTGTTAATACCGCCTCTGAAGTAGGATATTCCTTTAACATCAATAAAGAAACCTTCGAATATAGATCCCCAAAAACCTTCCGGTATTCAGGAAACACTTGATCTAAAATGGTGTGAAACTGAAGTTTAGCTTCCACATACATATTCGTTACGATTTCCTGTTGTCTGGACAAATTCCGAAGGTCTAATAGCTGAATTCCTCTAATTTTATGAGGTTCTAAATCCTCTTTGTAATACAGCACACACAACTGGTACGCATCGATAGCGTCTGTTTTTACCTTCCGTAAACTGGACTTCTTTGTCTGATAAGAAATAATCGGATTTAGTAAAATATATAGAATCCCTTGATCCTCCAGGTATTCAATAACGGGAGAATGGTAATGCCCTGTAGATTCTAAAATGACCATAGGCATCTGCCCTGTCACCTCTTCGATTTCTTTTAGAAATCCAATAAAATGATCTAATTCCTCTCTAGTATGCTTTATTGAAAAGCTCTTTCCATACGGTTTAGATTGATCTAAAAATGCCTGAACTTGACTCTCTCCTTTTGCCACATCCAGACCAACAACTGGATTCATTGTTTTTCCCTCCTCTACTTACTAACCAGTACCCCTAGTCCTCCATGTAGTGTCATAGCTTCGCTTGTTATACGAGATCTACGTCCCAACCAGCCTCAAACATGTTTCTACAAGTAGG
>NZ_JAZHFU010000033.1:11612-16268 GCF_036541465.1 Bacillus sp. CFBP9009
CTTCACGGGATCAAGTCCCACGCACCCGTACGTCCTACCCTGGCTACTGATATAATAGATTCTATTAAAAAAAGGTCAACCAGTAAAAACTGGCTAACCTTATAATACGAACGCACCCGTTAGTTTAAGTACATTTATTCACAATCACAAAGTCTAAATAAGGGCTTATAATTTTAGAAACTTCATTGTTTAAATTAAAGTGTGACAATAATCGGACCATTTTTAGTAAGAATAATCGTATGTTCTAATTGAGCTACATAGCTTTTTTCTGTAGCATAGGTCCAACCGTCTTCTTTTTGGAATACTTCTTCTTCAAAGGTTGAGATAAATGGTTCGAATGCGATAACCATCCCTTCCTTTAATATTTCATTATCCCATGGATCATTATAATTTAAAATATGGTCAGGTGCTTCGTGTATTCTACGACCAACACCATGTCCTGTAAGGTTTTTGATAACAGTGAATCCATGCTGTCTCGCTGTTTCGAATACTGCTTTTCCGATTCTACTTTTTTTGGAACCGGGTTTTGCTTTCTTAAGACCTGCTTCAAATGCCTTTTTAGCAACGTCGCATATTCTCGTTAATACTTCTTCTCCTTCTCCTACTACAAATGAGATTCCTGTATCTGCGAAATAACCGTTCTTTGAAGCAGATACATCTATATTTACTAGATCCCCTTCATGAATAACCCGATGACCCGGAATACCATGTGCCACTTCTTCATTAAGACTAATGCAAGTGTAGCCAGGAAAATCATATTCACCTTTTGGAGCTGAAACTGCACCTGCTTTTTTTAAAAGTTCTCCGGCTATATCATCAAGTTCTTTGGTCGTTATGCCAGGAATTGTTCTTTGTACCAATTCATCTCTAATTGAGGCAATAATTTTGCCAATTTCCTTCAAACCATTAAAATCTTCTTCTGTTTTTGCAATCATTTTTTACCTACCTCATTATCTTTTATCATCATAAAACTATATAAGTACTAATTGTACCTTTACTTTCTCAAAAAATAAAAGCAATGTAAATTATTTGGTACAATACCCCTCAGCTGAATTTTTCTTCGATCAAGAAAAAGACCACAAAAAGGATCTGTTACATATGACTATACTATTAATTGGATTTGCCTTCCAATTTTTTATAGAGTTAAACTGCCCCGATAGTTAAATAAAGAAAAAGCTGCCTTAAAGACAGCTTCGATCTTAAGCTAACGCACCCGTTAGTTTAAGTTCACTCTTTCACAATCTTAACAATAAATAAAAAAAGCTGTCCTAAAAGACAGCTATTCAAATAAATTAGTTTGAAATAGTTGGTACAAGCTTTAAAAATTTACGATAACAGAAAATAGTTAATGTTAACGGTACTAAACTCCATAGATAAAAATATGTTCCATACTGGTTCCATCTTGCGGTTGTTGTAATACCGTCAGCAATTTTTATCCCTAAAAAATTCAACTGCATATTCCCGTCTATGCTACTAGTAGATAAACCGTAACCTTCCCCTGCCATCATAATAAATAATAAGCCTAACCCTGCTAGCCCTAAAAATAACCATCCTACTTTGTTTTTGTTCAAGTTACCCCCTCCTAAAATTGTTTATAACAAAGAAAATTCTACAAATATTGGTAAAATCCTTGTTGAACTAACCTGCCCCGATAGTTGCATAAAGAAAAAGCTGCCTTTAAGACAGCTCCGATCTTCAGCTAAGCACCCGTTAGCTTGATTATCGAAATAATAAATAAAATGATTTGATATATATCTTTTTACGGTAACAGCTGGACAGGTGCCGTTTCCAATTCTATTCCTGAATAATAGTATATTATTGAATTTATTAAAAGGAGGTGATTATGTGTCTGATTTACACGAACACCATCACCACGACCGTTTTCAATATACCGCTCTTGGAAATTCCTTAGCAGCAGGAATTGGTGCTTCATTTGTAGTCGATCCTCCTAAAAGATACGGATACGTTTATTATTTTCGGGACTTCTTGGCGACGATATTCCCATGTGTGAGTTTAACTAATCGCGCTAATCCTGCTTTTACGAGTACTCTTTTACTTCAGCAGCTGCAAACCGATGCAGACACACGAGAAGCAGTCAAAACAGCGGATTTACTTACCATTAGCAGTGGTGGCGCCGATTTATTAAATTGCTTTCTTCAACCAACACCCAACTGTTTGCCAAATGCCGTTGCCACTTTTGCCCAAAACTGGCCCATGATTATGAAGGAAATTCGAAAAAGTATTCGATCCCATGCTGAAATATTTGTAATGACCGTATACAACCCTTTCAGAGGCGATGACCCAAATTTCAATACGGCAGAGTTCTTTATTCAGCAAATAAATAATGTGATTAAAGCAAACCGTTTCAAGTTTCATTATAAAGTGGTTGATGTTCATGCGGATTTTCTTGGACAGTTTACTAACACCACACAATGGAAGGTTTGTACGTGGACACATATCTGTGACATGCCACCAGATGCACCAGATGTACATCCTACCGACGCAGGTCATTTAGAGATTGCTCGCTTGCATGAATTAAAATACCTTAAAAATCATCCGAATAAGCTACGCCATGTAGATGATGATGATCAAAGCAATGACGAGAGCAACGTTGAAAGTAGCGACTAAAGGTTTTAGAGAATAGCATGAAAAAATCGTTCCTTATTTCTAAGGGGCGGTCTTTTTATGGACAGGCTTACCCCTAGCCGGCCCCTTCGTAAGAGCGGATAGACTAGGTCACTTTCTTCTTCAACTATCCTGCCCCGATAGTTGCATAAAGAAAGAGCTGCCTTAAAGACAGCTCTGATCTTCAGCTAACCACCCGTTAATTGATCCAAGGAAATAAATGAGTTATATTAAATGACTTTAATGTAAATTCTCGTTGTCATTCATCTAATAAAATCCAATCTTTAAAATAGACGTCATCTTTTAAGTTCAAATAGTATTTTGAAAATCTTACAAACTCTTGAGTATCTACTTCTTTATATTGATAATGGTCATAATAATTTTTGAGAAAATCTTCAGCTTTTAATTCCCCGCCATTTTCCTGAAAAACTTTCCAGAGCATTGTGGAAGATTTCCCATAAATATAATTACTCTGGTCGTTAGAAGAGTATTTATCTAGTGGAAAGTTTACAGGTAAAGTTAATTCCTTAAAGAGCTCTTCATCAAAGGAAATATCATTACCTTGATTTGCATAAAACAACAAAGTAGCGAGGTCTGTTATACCTTCATCCAGCCAGGCATCGTGATAAGGATCATTACTTATAACCCCATAAAACCATTGATGAGCAATTTCGTGAACGACTATACGCTTTAGATGTTCAGGACTTTCAAGACGATTATAAATAGAACCAGCTGTTACTACACCTGGATATTCCATTCCTAATTCATCTAAAATAATATCCAGTTGCTTATGAGGATAAGGTCCAATAGTATCTTGAAAGTAATTCATTGCTTCAATAGCCATCTCGCTTATTTCTTTATGTAATTCTTTCCTTTCATCAACCCCAAATACTCTTATTGTAATGTCATCTGTCTTCTTTTGGATCACATTCGGTTCCTTCAATAATGAAATATAAAAATCTTTTAAGTTTTCCTCTTCTAAAACGCCTGTACGTTTACTTGGATACCTATCATTATCGCTGGATGAAATTATGGTTAAATCTTTTGGCAATTTGTATTGTATTTTGAAATCACTAAATGCAGTATGATAGGTCTCACCTTTAAGCCGATACGCTTCCTTATTCCATTTATGGTTTCTATATGTGGCAATCATAGGATACCATTGTGCTAAAAAATAATTATTTTCATTTTTAGTAAATCTTAGCCCCTTCTCCGGAAGAGTGAATTCATACTTAATGTCCACAACTACATTTTGATTTGGTTCTAATTTTTCATTTAAAGGAACTGTTAACGTATCCTTTTCAAGATTGAACTTTACTGTTTTTCCATCAAGATTTATGCTTTCGACTTTAACAGTAGATGGTTTTTCTAAGTATGAATTAGTTTCAGTAAACATATTTGGAATAAAGTAAAACACTAACTGTACCCATTTATCAGTAGAGATATTCTTTATTGAAGTAGTTGAATGGATTTTAAAGTTTCCTTCTACATCCATTTCTATATTAATATCGTACTCAGACTCGCTACCTGGAGATAATCCTTTTGGTGAAAACTCTTCCTTCCCCTGTTTAACCGTTGAAGTGCTTGGAAATTTCACCTTTTCAGTTCCATATATCATCCATATAGAACCAGTTACAACTAATAGTACGCATATAATAATTAATCTTTTAATCTCTTCACCTCATTATATTTAATTTTAACTAGGTAAAGACAATACTTCTTCAAAAAAATGTAAATCCCTTCTATTTTCTTATGGAACTCCCTCAGTTTAATACGATTTCCTCACAAATACTCGCTTATTCGCAGGATTTCATCACCATTGAATTTAAATTCACGGTTAAATGGAGTGATTTCAGGACATGAAGATTTCGTGAAGGCATAGTGAAATAAAGGAGTTGTACAACACTCCACATTTTACCATATAATGCACATTCTCCACGCCGCCCTTGGAGGCTTTCCCTCCCATGTCTCAACGGGTCAATTGCCCTATCATTCCTTCGTCATGCCTATCCAAGGGGTGGAGGCCAGTTA
>NZ_JAZHFU010000034.1:0-15862 GCF_036541465.1 Bacillus sp. CFBP9009
GGCGCTCTCCTCTTTTTTAAAAAAATGAATGAGCTGCGTCTACTTAATTATTGCCATTTTTCGGATCTCACAGAAGTTAATTTTCATGGTAGTTTAAGTACACTTTTTCACAATCTGGCTTTTAATAAAAATTAGATAAAAGAAAAAAAGATTTGACATATCGTTATTTCACGATATAATTAAATCACAAAGCCGAAGAAACATAATGGTTTCCCAGTATTAAAAGGAAATTCAGAAACGTTATATATCGATAATTACGATATTATAAAATGGTTTATTTTTTTTAAAATTATATATCGTTAATTAACGATATAACGATATATTAAAATGTGTTTATTTTTTTTAAAATTATACATCGTTAATTAACTATATAACGATGTATTGTTTGGATGTATACCAAGATTTCAATATATAGGTTAAAGAGAGGAAGAGTGTGAACTAATGAAATTAAAGGATTTACTTGTAGGTATATTATTTACTGTTTTATATGCTTCCGGAGCTGTGGTGATGAAATTTGGTCTTCATTCAGCCCCACCATTAACACTATCAACCATTCGGTTTATTATTGCAGGGCTCTTACTTCTTCTCTATCTTTATGTATTTAAAAAGGGAAAATATGCTATGCCAAATAAAAAAGAATTTAAGATTTTATTTTGGCTGGGTTTATTAAACACCTCTATATTTCTAGGATTCGGTTTGTTGGCTCTTCGAACAGTATCATCTGGAATATTCAATCTTTTTATACCAATAAATCCATTTCTTTTTGCCCTGCTGGCTATGATATTTATGGGGCAATCCATTCGCCTTAGAGAATGGGGTGGGATGGTTGTATCATTTATTGGACTATTCGTGGCTACTTATCCATCATTTGCAAGTAGTCATTCGACGATAGGTGGTATCTTATTAATCACTTTCGCGATGATTGCTATGGCTGTGGGAAGTCTCATTTACAAAAAAGCAAATTTACAGTTACCAACCATAGTGGTTAACACGTGGCAGGTAATCATTGGAGGATTAATTTTAATTATCCCAACGCTAATATTGGAGTTTGGCGAGCCTATCACTATCGATTTTCATTTTATAGGCTACCTACTTTGGTCCGTCTTTGCTCTTTCGATTTTCAATGTGAATCTTTGGTTTTATTTACTGAAAAAAGACGCCATCAAAGCGAACAATTGGTTGCTTCTGAATCCTGTCGCTGGATATATTCTTGGAACAATCTTATTGGGAGAACCGATTACAGGGTATGCAGTGATTGGAACAATCGTCGTGCTTTTAGGCTTATATTTATCGGGAAGCTTTCGTGTTAAATCATCTAACTATACAAAGTATAAGAGATAGTTCGACTTCTATGCAGGCGAGCTTGTATTTAACTGCATATTGTTAATCCCTTGAAAGGAGGTGAAACAATGAAAATTGAAACTGATGTAGAAAATCTTTATCAAAAGATGGTCAAAGGCCATTCTTTAGATATTAACCATAAAATGATTCAACTAGTTGATAAAGAGAAGTCAGCCATTTACTTTGCTTCCCTACAAAAGGATTTTGATGTCGTTAAACGCGTCGTTCAAGCACTAAGTGGCAGCTTACTTCTTATGCAACTTGGAGTTAAACAAGATGTAAGTTTAACCGTATCAACGGCCAAAGAGTCATTAGTTGAGACTACTAAACGAATTAAAGACTTAGTAGTTCCTCTTGGACTAAAAATTCACTTTGATCATTTGATGTATAGTGTTCAGATCCTAAATAAGATTTTTGTTAAGTATTCTTTAGCTGACGATATTTATTTTATGAATGAACGTCAATTAGAAGAGATTCAGCGTGCTTTAGACTTAGCAAATTCATATTTAAAAAAATCTTCCACTTTCTCAATGGGATTGGGGATGATCTCTCTAGAAACAAGTTGTTTCTGTGGTTCACATTAATCGTAAATAACATTTAAAGGAGTTTAAACAAAAATGAAAAATTATTCTATTTGGGTATTAGAGTACTCTCGTGTAGTAGATTATCACAAAAGTGGTGTAGTTTATGCTGCACACAACGAAGGGTATGTAAGACTACCTTACAGTTATGTAGTTATAAAAGGAAACGGCCATAATATTATGGTTGATGTGGGATATAACCATAAGGAGTATGGAAAGGTTCTTGGTGAGAGATTTAACGTAGTTGATTGGCAAAGCCCTTCAGTAGTCTTAAAAGAAGTTGGCTTGACACCTGAAGATATTGATACAGTTATTATTACTCACGCTCATTTTGATCACTTTGGTAACGTAGAAGATTTCCCAAATGCGACTTTTTATATGCAAGAAAAAGAATTGTCTAAATTTATATGGGCAATGTCACTTCCACATCAATTCCAATTTTTGATGTCAGGAATTGATCCTTCAGATATCCTGCGTGGAGTACAACTTGCTAAAGAAGGACGTATGAGACTTTTAGATGGTGATGTTGAAGACTTCCTACCAGGAATAGATTTATTTGCTGCATTTGATACGCATACCTTTGGATCTCAATTCGTTCGAGTAAAACAAGGTGGTTCTGAGGAAGATAGTTGGATTCTAGCCGGAGACAATGCTTATCAATTTGAAAATATTGAAGGGAAAAACCAAGATGGTATTCTTCTTCCTGTTGGGTTGGCTACGGGAAGTCAGACTGAAATGGTATTTGCACTAGATAAAATGCTGAATTTGGTGGGACGAGATTCAAAACGTGTGATTCCAATTCACGAGCAAGGAATTACTGAAAGATATCCATCTCGTATCACAGACAAGGATCTTTTTATTGTAGAAGTTGATTTGGCTGACGGTGAGGTATCTAAAGTAAAATAATTAAACAATAGGAACCGTGGGATTTGTATAACTCAAGAAAAACCCACGGTTCTAATTTCTTTTTATATTGGAGTTGATACAGTTGTCTAGAAATATCATAGTTTAGACATTATAATAAATAGACACTGAGCAGCTTCTTACTAATATAGTGTTAATAAAGAAAAATGATTTCATTTTGAAATTTCGTGAAAGGACGATATAATATAAACTATGAAACCACTTGAAATTTTTAAAGCATTGGGTAACGATACAAGGTTGCAAATATTAGAATGGTTAAAAGAGCCAGAGAAACATTTTTCGCCTCAACCCGAGGAAGTGAGTGATTTTCAACAAGCAGGTGTGTGTGTAACACAGTTCCATAAAAAATTAAATGTTACACAATCAACGGCTTCTCAGCATCTTACCGTTCTACTTCGAGCTGGACTTGTGACAGCGAAACGTCACGGGAGATGGACATATTATAAAAGGAATGAAGAAGCTTTTCATCAACTTAAAGAGATGATTGAGAATGATGTATAGGAGTTAACTGAAATCCCTATAAGTGATTTCAGTTTTACTCTCTTTTTTTTGCTAGTACATATCGTTATTTAACGAAATAACCAAAGATTATAATCACAATAACATCAAATGGCAAGATTAAAATTTTTCTTATTAAATCAACCTGTCCTGATAGTTGCAAAAACTGCCTTAAAGACAGATCTAGGAGAACCTTTTCTTTCTCCTGGTTCCATAAGCATAAAATCAGCCTTGGTTTCAACAAGCTTCATTAGCAAATTAAAACTTTCAGCATCCTCAGGTTTTAACTCTCTGATTGACATCGATTTTCCCTCCATAAATATATATATCCAATATTATACAACTTAATGAACTAACCTGCCCCGTTAGTGCCATAAGAAAAAGCTGTCTTCTTTAAGGCAGCTCTGATCATCAACTAACGCACCTGAGTGAAATAACTATAAACTCTCAGGTAAATGATGTTTATACATTTCCAATGCATCATTATGTTCTTCTAACACAGCTATCGTTTTGGGATGTGGCTTTGCATAGATAAATGGATAGTCCTTTTCATCCAATTCTTCATGAGTGGGAAATGCTAATTTTTCTTCATCAATTGAAAATTGGGCATCAATACCCTTTTTATTTCCACGGGCATCTAATCTTACCCATTTATTAAGTGATTTAAAAAAAACAGCATTTAAAGCGTGAATACAATACCCCTTTTCTGGTGTATCAAACAACATCAATCTTTGATAGCAGAAACCTGTTGGTATTCCTTGCGATCGTAATAAGGATGCTAATAGATTGGATTTTGCATAGCAAATTCCCTCTTTATAGGCTAATACATCTGATGCATTACAAGTAACACGTTTCCCTTTAATATCCCAAGAGTGAGCTATTTCGTCACGAACAAATTCAAAAGCTACTTTTGCTTTTTCAATTTCTGTTTGGGAAGGGTTGAAAAGGTCATCCACCTTTGCTCCAATTATAGGATTAGAATAATTAACTTCACTCAATTCAAGTAGATACTCATCCAATTTTTCAGACTCACAAATCATATTCATTAACTCCAACCTCCCTTATCATATGTATAAAAATGTATATTTTAGTATTATCATACAATAAGAAGAGCTGAATTTATAGGTGTATTGTTGAACTAACCTGCTCCGATAGTTACGTAAAGAAAAAGCTGTCTAAGGACAGCTCCGATCTTCAGCTAATGTACCAGGTTAGCTTTTTAAAAAATAAGCATGCTAGTTTACATTAGTATGATGTTAAGAAATGTTTAATTTATTTGCTGCTTATCTTTACTAAAGACAATGATTTTATATTCATCATCTTTTATAGTCTTTTTAACCTCTTCCGATTCTAAAAAGTCCCTAATTGTATTTTCAATTTTAGATCCAAGTTGTTTACTATCCGGATTAGAAGAAGATATAGTGGTTTTAATATATAAGGTCATCGGCTGAGGATGCGCTGAAAAAGAAAAACCGTTTACCTGATATTCTTTTTTTCTATACAGCCCATCAATAATTGTACTTATGACTCTGCCCCACCTATTCTCCTGCTCTCTTATTTTTAAGTTAATTTTGTTGAATTTTAATGTATACTTCTGATCCGTTTCTTTCGTTATTACATTTTGAACCAGTTCTTTTATTTTTTCAGCATATTTTTCAGTAGTAGGTATCCCAATATTAATAATTAAATCACCTGAATTATTCAGTGTACCTACTTGGGTAGTAACATCATGATAATTATGCTTTTTCAATTCTTGATCCAAAGCTCTTTGAACTTTTGAAGCTTCTTCATATTTCTTTATTGTTTCTGAACTTGGTTTTTCTTCATCCATGACCTTGTTTTTAATTACCTTAATTGTATAACCGTCATATTCTCTCGACCTTAATACCTCCAAGGCAGTTTCTTCTACATCTTTACGTACATCCTGAAAATATTCCTCTGACCCATCTACTCATAGCTCTTCTTCAAGGGGTACCACCAGCAAAACGCGGATTTACAACGTTAAGAATATTCCAATATTAAAAATCCCAATCTCTCAGCGATCAAATGAGAAATTGGGATATAATTATTCAACAAGGGGTAGCGTCAGGAAAATGCGGATTTACAACGTTAAGGAAATTTCAATATTAAAAAGCCTAATTTCTCAATTTAATGCTAAGAAATTAGGCTTTTTTCATTGCTCCATTAAAGAGCCCGTTTGCTGAGTAAAGGTTTTACATTCATTTCATGAGATTATCCATTACTTACTAATATTGAATCTTTTTATTAAAGGTTAACTTTGTTGCACAATATATGAGTGGTTTTTAATCATTTACCTTTAAACGTTTTTTGATAGCGTTTTTAATTCTAAAGATTTTTTACCCTTATCCTCTGTTTTTTTTTCAATAGTTTTATCAGCCTTAAATAAATTACTTTTAAAGAACCCAAAAGTTAACGTAACGGTGATGATAAATGTAATGGCCATCCCAATGAAATAGACGCTCCAATGTTCCGGATAAACAGAAAGGAAAGATAGAACTCCTCCCACTCCGACAGAAGTAGCTTTCACACCTTGTGCTGCTAGATACGCACTTCCGAATGCACTTCCTACCATAACGGCAATGAAAGGATACCTGAATCGAAGATTGATCCCGTAAATCGCTGGTTCAGTAACCCCAAGCCATGCGGATAACGTTGCAGTAAGTGACACACCTTTTAATTTTTGATTTTGCTTCAGAATAAAGAACATAGTCAACGCAGCAGCGCCTTGAGCTAGTGTAACCGTTTCCCCTATCGGCCATAAAGTAACATAGCCAAGTGTACCGGCCATTTGCAAATTCACTCCTAAGAAGATGTGGTGCATTCCAGTAATGACAAGAGGACCGGAAATAAATCCATACACGCCTCCGGCAAACGCAGGGGATACTTCAAACAGATAAAGAATACCATCCGTAATCCAGTTTGAACCTGTCATCGTAATCGGCCCGATGACTCCGAATGTTAAGAGGCCAGCGAAGACTAATGAAATCGGTGCCACAAATAACATTTGTAAATTATCTGGAATGAAGCTTTTCAAACGTTTCTCAGACCATGTTAAAACCCATGTCGCAAAAATAACAGGAAGAACCTGTCCTTGATAACCGATTTTGGCAATGTCCCATCCAAATAGACTCCAGTATTCCACTTCACTTGGATTTTCTGCATACGCATAAGCAGACATTAATGAAGGATGCACTAATAATAGACCTAACACGATTCCTAATAATGGATTCCCACCAAATTTCTTAGCAGCAGACCACGCGATGAGTACAGGAAGGAATGTAAATGCCGTATTGGCAATGACATTGATAAATTCTGCAAATCCTGTCCAGCCCGTATACACATCCAACAAGGATTTTTTGTCATAGAAAATACCAGAGTTTGCCAGAAGGTTATTTAATCCTAATAAAAGACCTGCAGCAACGATTGCCGGTAGGATCGGAATGAAGATGTCTGCCAAGACCCGGACACCTTTTTGAATGATGTTCCCTTTTTCACTAGTAATCTTCTTCATTTCATCTTTACTTACTTCTTCTGTACCGGTCTGATTTACAAACTCATTGTACACTTTCTCTACAAGCCCTGGACCAATAATGACTTGAAACTGGCCATTCACTGAGAAAGTCCCCTTCACCAGTTCATTTTCCTCTAACGCCTCTTTATTGATCAGGCTTTCATCTACTAATACCAGGCGTAGCCTTGTCACGCAGTGGGATGCATTAATGACGTTTTTTGACCCGCCGATATTATTTATGATGCTGGATACATGATCTTTAAAATCCATTTGATAACCTCCTCTACTTAAGCGTTTACATAAATTTTTAACTTGTTTAAACAAGTTTATTTTAGTACAGTATAAATTGTCAAGAAAAATTGTAAAAAGGAGTGCTCACTTTGGATATACGAATCACACCTATGAGTCATTATGGTTCTTACATGGCTCTCACTTACCAAGAAAGCCAGACCCCAGAGAAAAATGGGCTCTATATTAATTCAGTAAGAGGCAAATCAAAACAGCATCAAAATGCTCTTAAAATCATCCCAACAATAAATGGGACTCCAGTTGAGTACACCTATGAAGCCGATGAATTTAAGATTGTCCTGACATTTAATGGTGGGGAAATCTTTGTATGCTTTGAAGATGCTGAAAGAATCTTTGTACAAGGCCGAGGGGAAAAAGTAGGTCTAACACTTGATTCCCAGCCAATCTTCAATTTCGAATATAACTATCTTTTGGGAAAAACCGGTGAAGACTACTGCATTGTCAATAGCTACAAGAATCTGACCAAATACATGATCTTTGCACCTCAAGGATCAGTCATGCTTCAACAAAACGTATTCATGGATACGACAGGCAGCACAAACAAAGCAGATAACCTGTCGAGTATCCAAATCACCTCAACGGATGAGTCAGATAAATTTTTATGTGTCATTGAAGACATTCCTACAAGTGGGGCAATTCCAGTAAAAAGGGAGTATAAGTTTGAAGAAGCATTGGATAAGAGCACGAATCATTTTCTAGAATTCTTATCTAAACAGCCTGCTGTTCCCGAAAGGTATCAAAAAACCCTAAGGGAAGCTGCTTATCTGAATTGGACATGTATTGTGAATGAACAAGGGCTGTTGAAGAGAAAAGCCATGTATATGTCGAATACAAATTTCCCAGGTGTTTGGAGTTGGGATAATGCCTTCAACGCATTAGCACTTGCTGGTGTTGATAATGAGCTCGCATGGGATCAAATTCAGTTATTATTCGATTATCAGGACGTAAACGGACAAATTCCAGGTTCCCTCAGCGATTCGACCATCCGTTGGAATTTCTCCAAGCCTCCCGTACAAGGGTTATTCGTGTTGAAAATGATGGAAAAAATGACATTGACTACTGAACAATTAAAGAGAATATATACTCAAATCAAGAGACATGTAGAATTTTATCTTCAGTACAAAGATTTCAATGGCGACGGGATTTGCGAGTACCATCACGGGAATGATTCCGGACAGGATAACAGCACGGTGTTCAGAGATGCAAACATCATCGACTCACCAGACTTAACAGCATTCTTGATTAAGTCGATGGATATGCTGGCTGTTGTGGCAGAAAAACTTGATAAAGTAGAAGATAAGAAATATTGGGAAGAACAATCCACAAAATACATGCAGAAATTTTGCGACTATTTCCTTATTGAGGACCTTCCATTTGCTCGCTTTACAAGAGACGGTAAAGTAATTGAGAGCCAAGGAATCCTGCCTTTAATGTCAATTATCTTGGGAAACAAACTTCCTGAAGCTGCTAAAAAGAACATCCTCAATTTTCTAAAGAGCGAAAGGTATTTAACAAAGTGGGGAATTGCGTCGGAAGCCATCGACAGTCCTTATTATGAGGAGGACGCTTACTGGAGAGGACCAATCTGGGCTCCTACCACTCTCTTGTTTATAGAAGCATTTGAAGAATGCGGCGAACAACAATTAGCAAATGAAGTAACCGAGAAGTTCCTAGAGCTTTGTAAATATGGAGGGTTTGCGGAAAACTTCCATGCTGAAACGGGGGAAGGATTGCGAGACCTTGCCCATACGTGGACGTCCAGCGTGTTTATCCATTTAGCATCAAAACTGGCAAATTAATTAAAAAAGTGTATGAGAACTTCATCTCATACACTTTTCTTATTTTCGCTGTGTTTGGTCGAAGAACACAAAGTTACCCGGAGTATGCCTTGATTGAGTATGTTCAAACATCACTCCATCCGCATTAAAAACATGACTGGTCACAACGACAACACTATTAAACCCATCTAATTTTAAATATTTCTCATCCATCTCAGTAGTTCTTTCTACCACCATTTTCCGCTTTGCAGTGACCGCCCGTTGGTTCAGCTCTCTATCTAAGTATTCATAAATGGAATCCTCTGCTACCTCAATCGTTAATCCTTTAGCAATATCTTTCCTAAAATAATTATAATCCATAATTACGGGATTGCCTTCTAAATAACGGACACGCTTCAGGTGATACACTTCAACACCGATTGGAAACCTGGTATGCTCATGAATGCCTTCATCTACAACCAATTCCTCAAAGACGGTGACGTCTGTCCGATGTTTCTTATTGTTTCGAATAGCAAACTCCTTAAACGTTTCCGTCTCACCAAACATATATTCATTTCCCTTAAAATCTTGATAAATCACGCGGGCACCTTTCCCATGCTTGGTTTGTACATACCCTTCGTTTACAAGATTTCCGATTGCTCTTCGTAATGTGTTTCTTGAGCAGTCATACTCTATGATCAATGTATTCTCTGAAGGAAGGAGTTGTTGATACTGATAATCATTCTCTTCAATTTTCTTTTTTAAATCTTCATATATTTCTACGTACTTTGTTCTTGGCATGACAGCCTCCTATGCCCTATCTGTATGTAGTAAGTTTGGAGTACACATAATATCTCCCCACTTTCCTTTTTTAAGTATATCATTAAAACTTTATACATTACTTTTCTTAAGTTAATGATGCCTGTTTATTCAATAAACCTTATTCAATTAATTGGCCCTGATCTACAGTATCTGCTCAAAAAAGTTGAAAGCTCCATTGGGATGGGAGCATATCAACTTTCTTGGCGAGTATCGTTTTGACCCAAAAGGAGTTACTACCTTAGAGTCATTACGACCGTTAAACCAATGATAGCTATCAGCCGGTTACACTTTATCGTGGTGAAAACCGGCTATTTTTGTATCCGAATTCCCTTAACGTTGTAAATCCGCGTTTTGCTGGTGGTACCCCTTCAAGTAACCTGCCCCGTTAGTTACATAAGGAATTTCAGATTTTTTGCTTCAATTCTTTGATATTTTTATTATTTTACTACATTAATCTTAACAAAATAACTTGCTACTTTTCCTGTTTCAAATTCAGATAAGTATTCAAGAATATAATGACCAGGTTCTGAAATGGATTGAACGGTTGATTCGGTTTCAAAACGTGGTATTACTTTATTTCGATCTACTCTGTAAAAAAATATGTTCTTAGCAGTAGTTGATGCACTATTTTTATAAGTAAAATGATGGTTAGAATGGACCGTTATTTCTGGTTCATTTTGTAAATATGTATTTAGTTCATTTACGCTTTTATAAGTAAGATTTTTTGTAATACTTTTGCCAAAAGCACTATAATCATAATCTTTTGCTTTCAATTCATATGTCTTATGCTCATTTTTTATCGAAGCGGTTGGTACAGTTGGAAAATAAAAAAAGCTATAATAAACAAAGAAGAGTACTATCAATATGCCAATTAACTTCCACGTTTTTTTCATTTTATTGTTGCGAGCTTTATTCATTTAAATTCTCCTTATTGTTCAATTAATTAATTTTTTTCTCTAATCTTATTTATTCTGTAATTTTTCTAATAGTCCTTCCGTATTCAACTAACCTGCCCCGATAGTTGCATAAAGAAAAAGCTGCCTTTTAAAGACAGCTCCAATCCTAAGCTAAAGCACCCGTTAGTTCTTAAGGGGTAGCGTCAGGAAAATGCTGATTTATATCGTTAAGGAAATTTCGATACTAAAAAGCCCAATTCTCAGCATTAAAATTGAGAAATTGGGCTTTTTTCGTTACTCCATTAAAGCGCTCTTTAACGGAACAATTCTATTCGTCATTCAACAGTTTCATAATCAACCTTCGTTGTAAACTGCTTATTGGTTTAACTTGAATGGCATCCTCTCAGCTCTTTAAACTCCCTCAACTGGGCTCCTGCTGATATTCCGACGGTTAATAACTGCTTCAACAATAAAGATTACTTACTTACTTTTAAAAGAAACTGATCGATACGTTCTTTTTGCCGTAAATGGTGCCGGAAATGCATTTCGATTAGCTGAAAATATTCCTCTGCATTTAAATATCCCATTCTCCGGTGCTGAACTTTCTGGCTGGCCTGAATGTCAGAGAGCTTTCTCTCTATCTCTTGCATTTTCTCAATGATTTGAAGCAGTCCTTTCTTTACTTCTTCTTTTCCTGTAGGATTTGGCGGTGTGAAATCCGGTGTATCCGGACCTTTTAACCTGATTGGAGGAAACGTTCCTTCTTTGAAAATCGATTCGCCTATTTCTGTTTTTTTACCGCCATCGGAAGTAGTGCCATTAACACATTGCTTAATGGCTTTCAAATGAAGATGAAGGGTGCTCTTTATTAAATGATTGTACATTTGTCCTAATGACCATTCATCCTCAGAAGGCTTCCTTGTAAACTCATCTAGCGAATATTTACTTAACTCTTCAATATAGTATGTAGCCACCTGTTCGAATCGCTTCAATATTTCTTTTGTATCCAATAGATTTCCCACTTTCTTTATAATTTTCTTTCTCCTTAATGTTGAGTAGTACGTCCCAATGCTAAACTAAATAACATCTTCTGACATTAACTTCTACTTACTTACAAATAATCCCTTCAATTTTATTCAAGAATATGGTCAATTGCTGAACAAAGGTCAAAGAGCACTCTTCAACTATCCTGCCCCTTTAGTTCCATAAGAAAAAGCTGCCTTAAAGACAGCTCCGATCTTCAACTAACACACTCGTTGGTTTCTTAAGACTAATTGTAGAGTTGACACAAACTGTGCAATAGGAGGAGAAAGTCTCTCCCTCAGATTATTTGCCTTTCGGAGCTTCTGAAACCCTTCCTTGCGACCCGGTGGCTTCAATGTTTTCCTGTGCTCTCCCTCTAGAGCCACAGATGAGTTTTAATTTCACTTAATCATTGCCTTAATTTATTTTGGAATCTATGTATATAACTCTTAACAATATCAAAACCTATGACTAGCAACACATTATATCCATAGGAGCTGACAACATGGCTAGAAATAACAACAATAATCAATTAGTAGTTAATGGTGCAGAGCAAGCTCTAGAACAAATGAAATACGAAATCGCTAGTGAATTCGGTGTTACACTTGGCGCTGATACAACATCTCGTGCAAACGGATCTGTTGGTGGAGAAATTACAAAACGTTTAGTGCAAATGGCTGAACAACAATTAGGCGGAAGAACTCGTTAATCGAAATCATATGTATTGTTAGGGATAGTGATTGGACTATCCCTATTTATAATTCTCCAAATCAAAAAGAAACAGAAACATCAGTTGCTGTTATTTTGCTATGTCGCAGTACGACTACACTAAGCTTATAGAACTAACCTGCCCCGATAGTTCCATAAGAAAAAGCTGCCTTAGAGACAGCTCCGATCTTCAGCTAACGCACCCGTTAGTTCAACAAGAATATCTAATTACAAAAATTCATAATAACTATCTAATAATTCTTCGCTTCCGTTTTCTGCTTCTTTCTCATCCATTTCCTTATCTTCTAGCCATTGTTGATAATGGATTATCTCATGAGCCATGCTATGTAAAATTGCCCATAAAGCATCATTTTTTCCTCTTTCTGAAACTAATTCTTCAAAATCTCCTGTTGCAATTCTTAGGTTCAACAGTTTTATCATATGGTGCAAAAAAAGTAGCACTTGCCAGTTCTTTTGAATCTCTGGTTTTAAGTTGATAATCCGTTTTTAGATATACAACAACCCTTATCGGAAATTCCATATATGTACGTAACCAAACCGCAAAACTTAAGCAAGTTCGTCTTACTGATGGATTTACATCCCTTTCACATTTGACTCTTAATCCTGAGCGTTGAAATTGCAAATCACTTGTTGTCATAATAATTCACCTTTAGTTTCATTTTATTGCATAATTCGCTATCTTCCCGAAATTTCCTTCTTGAACTAAACTGCCCCTTTAGCTCCATAAGGAAAAAGCAAACGTCATTCACTGTGCGTTAAAGATGTACAGTGAGTGACGTTTGCTTTTACTTGAATAGCCCAGATTTAAGCTAACACACCTGTTAGTTGAGTAAAAGGTAATAATTCTTATTGAGACAAATGTTTGTATTCCAAAATTTTTATTTTGAAATCGTGATCACATAACTGCTTATTAAGTTTCTCACTATCACAAGATGGAGAAATTCTTACTTTAATTAAATCCTCGCTAAATTCATTTAGATTTTTCTTTAAAGGTACTTCAATCCTAACAGAAACATCATAAGAATGATTGTTATTGTAAGTTATACCAACAATTCTTTTCCATTGCCAGCCTACGAAAGAATCACCTTTATACTCTTTTACAACTTTTTTATCAATAGAAGGAAACAAAATATCTGCAATGATATCCTCTGTCGTGAAATACTCTTTTTCCGCATTTGAAACAGTTTCTGCCTTAACAGTTTGTAAAGGAGTAATAACAAATAACAATAATCCAAAAAAGATTATGTATTGTTTAATCATCAAGATTCACCTCATATTATTTTATCTACTCCTTATTCTTCACAATTTGTTATTCTTTATTAAACTAAACTGCCCCGTTAGTTCCGTAAGAAAAAGGTTGCCGCAGCAACCTGCCTTATTGAAGTAAAGCACCCGTTAGCACAAGAAGCGACTTCTCTTGTTGAGTAATCGTACCCTTTTAAGAAAATGATGTATTAGAGCCTAAAATGAAGACTTTTTGAAGAGCTAAATAAGGAAATATATGATCACTAAAAAATAGACTTCATTTGGTAGACTAACAAACTTAACTAATACTTTTCAAATATTTGATGGTCATTTTTTAGCCTCTTCCATTAATAAACTAAAATATGAACGCAAAAACAACCTTAGTCATAACTAAGGTTGTTTCTTTGACGGAAGTCTATTGTTAATCTGCTAAATATTACTCTTTAAGCAGTAAAATTTGGAAGAGAATTACGCAATGCACCAAAAACTTGCTGCACTTGTGCCAATTTTTCTTCATCTGATAAATTCCCCAAATCACCGACGGAGCCAACTCGAAGACATACAGGACCAAGATTTAACTGGATCAAACCTAACAATACTACCGTTGTCGTACAAGGAATGTTTATGCATAGTAGATCACTATCTTCACAAACAGTGCCTTCTGGACAAGTAGGGCATTCTGTTTGTTGCATCTCTACTTCTTGTTTGTTTGACATAGATTTGAACCTCCTTTCTTTAAAGATACAATAAAATATGCAAGAAATAACTTATATGAAAGGGGGAAATGCCGTTTTTTTAGTTAAATAGGTATTTGTTATTTTATTAATCCTTCTTCTATTAATCTGCCCCGATAGTTGCATAAAGAAAAAGCTGCCTTATAGACAGCTCCGATCTTCAGCTAAAGCACCAGTTAGTTCATTAAGAAAAGAAAAACTTCTTCAAGAATCGCGCCCTTTTGCGGAATAACCACCAATCCTTATTTGTCATTCGTATGATGTATTGAGCTCTCGTTCTTCGTTAGCTTAACGAAGAGGCCTTGATTTTTTCTTGTTTGAGATTATTATTTGCTTTTCATTTTTAGACAAAATCCAGTCTGCAACCAATCGCTGCTGCTTTTTTCAACCCGTCTTGTCCTCTCTTCATATCAGTCTATGAACGGGGCGGGAAGGCTGCCATAAAGAAAGAACGGAAGCCGCGTTTTCCGCGCAGCTTCCGTCCCGATCTTCCGGACAACTAACTCAAATACCGATTTCGGATGACCCCCATGTGATGAATCTCGTGTCCTGCGATGCCGTACGCGAGGGCACGCGCCGTAATGCTTGCGTTGTTGGCTGTGCCTTTGCGGGACCACGCCTCCGCCGGTAACCCGCGCAGCAGTGTGATCGTCGATTGCCGTACGGCCCGGTAGTCTTCGGCCAATTGCGCGGTTGTCCAGCTTCCGAAAGGAGGCATGAACAATTCCTGGTCGAAACCGGACAGAGGCGTCTCGTCCCCTCTTGCGAACCGGAGCAGGCGGTAGGTCATGACGCGTTCTCCGTCTGCGATGTGGCCCACGACTTCTTTCAGCGTCCATTTTCCTTCCGCATACCGATACGCGCCATGGCTTTCGGTCAACGATGCCAGCAGCTCGGTCATTTGCTTTTCCTGGGCGAGCAGAATGTCGATGATGTTGCCATCCGGCACCAACCGGATATACTCTCCGAAGTCCCCGGCATATTCTTCTTCTGACGGTCTTTGATTCATGCGTAATCACCTCTCTATGGAGTTATAGAAAATTAAAATGCTCTTTCCAATGCTCTACCGCGATTTTTTTGCGAATTTCGTAATTTCGGCATGTATAATGAATTCGCGAAAGGATAAAACTTTCCTTCCAATAATTGAGTGTAAGTAACCACTTAGTTGGTCGGTGGCCACGCTAAACTGCCCTTTAACTTAATAATAATCATCTCAATTTTTCATAATTTCCACAATAAGTTATTCAATATAATGGCCCAATTGTTGAATAAAGATAAAACAGCGACTCTTCAACTAAACTGCCCCGATAGTTGCATAAAGAAAAAGCCGCCTTAAAGACAGCTCCGATCTTCAGCTATAGCACCCTTTAGTTGAAAAAGAATTAAAGTTTTTTGTATTTAATTCAAGAAAGGTTCATTGTCATTAATATTCGAGACTCGTTTGTCACAAAGCCGTTTTTTCTGAAAAACA
>NZ_JAZHFU010000035.1:0-13664 GCF_036541465.1 Bacillus sp. CFBP9009
AATTTCAATACTCTGTTTAAAAGTAGAATGAAAAAATAATTACCCTAATACACCGAGTGGTGCAAACCGTTGATACATCAATGTTTATAGAGGGAGGATAGTTGAACAAGGAATTAGATAATTTGGCTAATATTAGACTTAAGTTAGGGGGAGATAATGTGGATGACAAATTAATGGAAATGCCCTTTCCAGAACTTATCTCAAAATTAGCGATAGCACCTTTATATATTTTAGTGGTAATAGTGGCTATTTTAAATGTAATACTAAATAGAAAAAATAAAGGATGTTTTAATTTTTTCTTGATAATGGGTTCTTGGGTATACATTTGTATATATTTATTAGCACTGTATTTTTTTTTCTTTGGAAAATAAATAGTATACAACTACCATGAAAGTACAAAACAGTGAAAATCTAAAAATGATAATACTAAAGTAGACCCAGCAATTTATATTTTTTAAAACTGAGCCGTAAATTAAACCTCATGTCGCCAATATCAGTATGACCACAAAAACCCTACTTTCATTCTCTGTGGTGCAGCAACTATTTTTCAGCTGCATGGATGGCTAACGGGTGCGTTAGCTGAGGATCAGAGCTGTCTTTAGGGCAGCTTTTTCTTATGCAACTATCGGGCAGGTTAGTTCATTAAGAAATTTAATATATAATAGATAGGCAGCTCTTTCTTTATGCAACTAAAGGGGGAGGTTAGGTTAGTTAAAGAAGATGATAAAATATTATTAGAACAAAATTTACAACGGGGGAAAAATATGAAGTGGAGTTAGGATTAAACCAACAAATAAGATATTCACAGCTTGTTCCGTTTCATTACAGTGGTCATGGTCCTTTCTGGGAAGAACGTGACAAGTTTAATCAGCAATTGAGGCAATTTATTGGTTGATAGTCCTCTTCAGCTAAAGGGGGCATTTAATGGAATAGGACATTATAAACAAAAACTCAGAGATCTTTCACTCTGAGTGTTTTTTTTATGCCAATTGTAATGTTATTTACATTGATAATTCGGTTGCTAAATCTGTTTCGATTTTGCTCTCTAAATGCGTTTTTGTACTTTAAAACCGAACTACTTATTAACTTGTGGAGGTCTTTTTCCTGAGACCTTTTATATGGGGGAAAGTTAATTCGTGAATAAGTTACAAATTTTCTTATCATCTTAAGATATATACAAATTAGAAGAAGGTGTATTATGGCGAAAAATTGTTATCGGTTATTCACCATCATTTCTTTAAGCATGGCGTTATTAATAATGTCATCCTGTAGTCAATTACAACGAAAAGAGGAATACAATAAGAATAAAACTCCTCGTGAAGTTTTAGGTTTCTACACAGAACAGGAAGGAACGTATCCAGGGTCTCAACCTACAGTTAACTCGCAATTCACCAGTTTAAGCATCATTGCACCCTTTTGGTATAAGCTTGATGATAAACGTCCAAGCAGTCTTATAGTTTCCGTTACAGCAGATCATAAGATAAAGGTTATTCAGAGTGCTCATAAAAAACACCTGAAGGTATATATGGTTGTACATAACCTCTTCTATGAAACCGTGGAGAAGGGCAAGCAGGTAGCGAGTAATGTACTCGAAAACGATAAGAACCGCAATGTTTTCATTCAGAACTTACGCAATGAAATGAATCAGTTTAAATATGACGGTATTAATATTGACATGGAAAATTTGTATTTGACTGACCGAGATTCCTTTAGTCTGCTGATAAAAAAATTGTCTGATGCTGTGCATCGTGATGGAAAAGTAGTTACGGTTTCAGTCCCTGCAAACACAGGTGATTCCCGTGCTAATCCCTGGTCACGGTGGTTTGATTACGAAAAGCTTGGTCTATATTCAGATGGGTTAATGATTATGACATACGATGAACACAACCCAAGAACAAAACCCGGGTCAACAGCATCAGTCAATTGGACAGAAGCAACGATTCGTTATGCTTTGAAACATGGCGTACCACCATCAAAAATTTTACTCGGTATCGCTGGGTATGGATGGGACTGGGATACGACAGCAGACAAAGCCTTGTATAGCTCCTACGCACAGTTAATGGATCAGAGAACAAAATATAAAGCTAAAGTTATATGGGAATCCCATTCGCAAACACCTCATTTCAGTTACGTTGATCATAATCATCATAGCCACCAAGTTTGGTTTGAGAATAGCGATAGTCTGCGGTTTAAGTTAAACCTAGTAAAAAAATATAACTTGCGGGGAATCGGGATTTGGCGGCTCGGCTTAGAAGACCCAAAGTTCTGGACCACTATACCCGAGGAAATAAAAGTAAAGAAGTGATGAATGGTCCTCTAAATCCTGAACTTGTTTAATTGTGAAGATTTGTACTTAAAGTAACGGGTGCTTTACTTCATTACCAGGAGCTGATCAGCAGCTCCTATTCTTATGCAACTATCGGGGCAGGATAGTTGAAGATTGCTGTTTGATCTTTATTTAATAATTGGGCCATTTAATTTAATAAGAACTAGGTAAAAGAGGTCTTTTTAATTTGTTCCGAGAATTAGTAAATAGATTAATGCTAGATCAGTAGGAGGAAATGATGAAAAAGCATTAAGAAGTTGCTTCAAAAGCCAATGTTTTGGAAGGAATGGTACTGCCAAGTCCTCACTAATAAAATAAGAGTTATTGATGGCAGTAACTTTATTTTCTAAGTTGATACCCCTTAAATTTGAAATGAAGTACACCACTAGCTAATAAGTAGACTCACAATAACGATCCGGGCTTTTGTGTCACTCGTCGTAAAATATCTAAATACTAGCTAGTATCACAATGAATTAGACCCTAAAAGGGTATCATTAAGTATAGACGTGTCACTTTTGCACATCCAACTTTAAAACCCAGCTACCTTCACAAAAGAAGATTAGCTGGGTTTCGTTATTATTTACGTCCAATCATTAAGCTAGTTCATGCATTCTACAAATTCTGTGATAATGGATGTCAGATTATTAATTTCGAGAATAGTTCAATTTGAGTAAATAGCCGATGAATGAGTCTAAAATTGCCGTTTGTGACTTTCATAATACTTGTGAGCTTGAAAAAGTCTTTGATGACTTTCTTAAATCAGAACAAATGAAATCAAAGGTTAAAAACGACCCATACCACATTACAATATAGTAAAGACAACAAGAAAATAAATGGAATTAGGTAGGACGATACTTTTATACAAGTATCGTCTTTGCCATTGACTATATGGCTTCGACACTTCCAGCTAAGGGGTTCTTTATTTGTATACTCGCGTGCAATAATAAGTTACCCTTTAAATTGTGTCATTCTACAGAGCGATTCTTTAAAAAGGTCAGCTTTTCTTACTAACAGTGCTTTACTTCAATAAGAGAGTTGTTTTCATGCCATTTAGATACATCTGCTAAGATTCCACTAATACGTGTCTCAATTTCTCCACCATTCCTCCATTGAAAGTATATCACTTTAATAGGGGGTGTTTTTCCTTGTCTTATCTAACTAGGTCTCTCCACTGGAACCCCAGTGCTTTTTCTTTATAAGTAAATTGGTTCTTTCGATATGGTTAAAAACCCACTTTCACCATGTATTTGTAAACCTTTTCATATTTTGGCAAGGATAATACCTTTATTTTCCAAGATGATTGTTAAAATCCGAGAGTTCTTCGTACGGAAGGGATAAAGGTTTGACTAATTGTAAGGGCGCAACAATTTGGGTTTTTAAGAGTAAGAATTAAGTTGGATGATATATCACGAGAAATCTGTTGTATAAAAGAAATATTAACGATATAAGATCGATGGATCCGGAGAAAAGAGTCTGGCAACCTTTGTTCGATATTCTTTAGGGTATAAATTGTACTATATTGACCATCCGCAGTATAAAACCATGTCTTCTTTTGATTGCTTTCAATATAAATTATTTGATCAACAGGGATCGGACTCCAAATATCTCCTTGTTTACCAGTTATAAAAGAGAGGGGTGAATGCTTCTTAAGTGAGTACCATGGTGGCAGAATTACTGTTAGTGCCCCGTTAAATCCATCTTGTCCTTCTATGAGATAACCTACACCATAATACGGAATTCCGAATACAGAGTCATCAACCAACGTCTCAACTCGACCCTTCTGGTGGAAAACTCGTTCTGAGATGCTTCCTGAAGGGATTGGTTGTCCGGGGCGAATTTGAATGTCATGAATGCCAGCATAATAATTTATATATCTATTGCCGCTCGCAACGGCTACAGATGCTTCTTTGGGAACCCAGTCCTTAATGAATTGAAGCACTTCGTTTTTCAAGCTTCTACTCCTCTCCATATGTTTGGCATCATTATAACACCAATGTGTTATTTTTTATTTGGTTATTTGTCATTTTTTCTAACTATTTAAATTATTCAATCATAGTATAATTCTGTTTTTATCCACCGTTAACCCTTTTCATCAACATATAGAAAGATTTGTCCGAAAATTATGACATATACAAATAAACTGTTATAAAATTACGATAAATAAACAAACTTTTGTAAAACAGTTGTTTGGAAAGGATGATGTTGGTCTATCAGTTTGGGGATGGACTACACTTTTAATCATCATTTTTAAAGCGCTTTCAAAAGATCCATCTTCGTGATATTCAGGAGAGGCCACAAACATGCAAAGCTCGCGCTTCAAGTGTTTGCCGAGAGAATTCATAAATATATCGGGATGTACGCGATGCAATTAAGAGAATTGATGCGAACATCTTTACGGCAGGTATTGGCGAAAATAGTGACGTCATCCGCTCTCGTGTTTTGGACGGTCTGGAATTTATGGGCGTATATTGGGATCCTGCCCTCAATAAAGTAAACGGCAGCGTGTCGTTCATTAGTTATCAACACTCACCGGTCCAAGTGTTGGTTATACCAACAAATGAATAAATCATAATTGCCAGAGATACGGTTCGCTTAACGCTTCGTGAAAGTCACCTAGTATTATAGACAAAATAATTGCTGTTTATTTAGGGTCATTTTTTCTGTAAATGTTCAGTGTGCTCGTTTTCTATAATACTTGGAATCTAATATTTTTAATAAAGATAAAACTAAGCATGTTGATATAGGGTGTGTTGAAGGCAATGAGCGATGTATCTTAAATTTATACGAGGGGGATTATTATGTTAAAAACGAAGGGTTTAGAGGGAGTAGTCGCAACAACCTCTTCTGTCAGTTCGATTGTTGATGATATGTTAACATATAGAGGCTTTTCGATTGATGATCTAGCCCAATTTGCCGATTTTGAAGAAATTATTTATCTATTGTGGCATAACAAACTCCCTAAATTAGAACAGTTAACTGAATTTCGAAATGAATTAAATGTAAACGCTTCCCTTCCTGAAGAATTAATTGCACAATTGAAATTGTTTCCTACCAAAAATATTCATCCTATGGCGGTCTTAAGGACGTGCGTATCAACACTCGCACTGTATGACGAAGAAGCAGATGAAACCAGTGATCAAGCCAACTATCGTAAAGCTATCCGTTTACAAGCGAAAATACCGGCAATCATAGCAGCTTATGCGCGTATTTGTGAAGGGAAAGAACCGATTCCACCCAAAAGCTCACTAAGTTTTGCTGCCAACTTTCTCTATATGTTAAATGGAGCAATACCCAATTCAAAGTCTGAGGAAGCGTTTAACAAAGCACTCGTTCTACACGCTGACCATGAGTTAAACGCCTCCACCTTTACAGGTCGTGTATGTGTCGCCACGTTGTCTGATATGTATTCAGGGATAACAGCTGCAATCGGTGCGTTGAAAGGACCTCTTCATGGCGGAGCTAATGAGCGTGTGATGAAAATGCTGGCAGAAATTGATGAGATAGATTATATTGAGCCCTACTTGAAACGAGCATTTATCAACAAAGAAAAAATTATGGGCTTCGGCCATCGGGTTTATAAAAATGGCGATCCTCGTGCGAAACATTTGAGAGAAATGTCACGACAATTAGCCGAAGTCACAGGTGAAGACAAGTGGTATAACATGTCAATAATGATGGAAGAAATCATTCGAAGTGAAAAGGGATTGCTGCCGAACGTTGATTTCTATTCAGCATCCGTTTATCACTGCTTAGGGATTAAACATAACCTTTTCACGCCGATTTTCGCGGTGAGCCGCGTATCAGGTTGGATCGCTCATATTTTGGAACAGTATGAGAACAATCGTTTAATTCGCCCCCGCGCTGACTATATCGGACCGAAACACCTAGAATATATTCCAATCGCGGAACGTTAAGGGTACGGGTATTCCATATTTTGCGAGAAACTAGATAACGCCGCCCATCGTTGTTGCGCAGTTTTCACAGGTAAAGAGGCACAACTGTATCTCTTTAACCTCTTGTTTGCAGACCAACCCTGTTGATGGATGACATATGCCATCTTTATAGAATCAGGATTCCCGAAAGAAATTGTAGTTGGCACGTTTCCGTTCGGCACAGGGAGTTAAATTTGTCTGTAAAGGATTTTACAAACTTTGTTATAGAAGGAACCAGATTTTTTTGTAACTCGATGTGGAATTATATACTTATCCAAAAGATAGATAAAACGCATGCAAAATATCTTAAAGTCACGAAATGGGGTAACAAAATGACAAAAAACAGATGGTTAATAGCTTTATCTGCTATCGCTATCCACCTTTCCATTGGTGGGGCATACGCATATAGCGTATACAAGAAACCTTTAGTTGAGACTATGGGGTGGTCAGAAACTCAAGTAACTTTAGCTTTTACAATTATGATGGCACTTGCAGGAACCTCCGCAGCTTTCTTTGGGAAATTTGTTGAAAAGAATGGTCCAAGAAAATCAGCTATGGTTGCAGCTGTATTATTTGGTTTAGGACAAGCCGGTTCCGGTTTGGCTGTTATGATCGATTCACTTCCACTTTACCTACTTACTTATGGATTAATAAGTGGTCTCGGTTTGGGTATAGGATACATCTCACCAGTATCCACTCTAGTCAAATGGTTCCCCGATAGAAGAGGGTTAGCGACAGGTATGGCCGTACTCGGTTTTGGAGCTGGAGCTCTTATTACAGCCCCAGTTGCAGCAAGTCTTATGGAGTCTGTTGGAATTTATTCTACTTATTATATTTTAGGTGCAGGTTATTTCATACTAATGTTTCTAGGTGCTTCTTATATTGCACCTCCAAAAGCGAACTGGATTCCTGAAGGTATGAAAAAAGATATTGAGTCAGGCAAAAAAGAAATTAAGAAAGATTTGAGACAGGTAACTGCAAAAGAAGCGGTTAGAACAAAGCATTTCTGGATGCTGTGGACAATGAAATTAATTAATACTAGTGCTGGAATTATGATGATTTCTGTGGCTTCTCCAATGGCTCAAGACGTAGTTGGCTTGTCAGTCGCTGGGGCTGCTACACTAGTAGGTATCATGGGTATCTTTAATGGTGGAGGCAGACTTGGCTGGGCAGCAGCCTCTGATTATATTGGCCGCCCAAATGTTTTCGTGATTTTCTTTATTATTCAAATCGGAGCGTTCCTTTTACTGCCAACTACAACAAATTCGTTATTGTTCCAAGGGTTTATTTTGTTAGTTGTTAGTTGTTATGGTGGAGGTTTCTCAAATCTCCCTGCATTTGCTGGAGATTTATTTGGAACAAAAGAAATTGGTGCTATCCATGGTTATCTTTTAACAACATGGTCGCTTGGAGGAGTTTGTGGACCAATGCTGGTTACCGCAATTAGAGAAAGTACAAACAGTTATATTCCAGTGTTCTATGTTTTCGCTGGATTAATTGCAATTGCTTTCGTCATTTCCATCTGGCTGCGTTTAGATATCAAAAAAATGCAAAGAGCACAACAAAAAGGAATGAATTTAAGTAAAATTTCATAATTCAGAATAGTATCTCCGACTATTTAGTAGTTAATCTATTCGATAAAGGCATATCAATCAGCCGAGTTCCTTTTAGACAAGCTGTGATAATGCCTTTTTTTCTTGTTATTTGATTTTTGTCCGATACTCACAGGTTCAACCTTACTTTTCAACCTGATTAAGAGACTTTTTTTGATACATATCCGTCGTGTTCCATTTGTTGAAAATGGTGAAATTGTTGGTCTTTGTGCCAAAGGTGATCTTGCAAAGGTCAACATTCATGTCAATGAAGCCGGTGAAGCAAGCAGTTTATCAGTTCCGTATGAATGGCCAATCAGAATTGATTATGCAAACGGCCCTATTTATATTGGTGAACACGATTTATATGAAGAAGAAGAGAATGAAGATTGATATTGAAATTTACGATTGGCATAGTCGAATAGGTTCATATTTTAGTTATTAATATATGTTAAATCGATTTTAGAGTGTTGACCAATAGGGTTAACGCTCTTTTTGTTTACAAAATTAGCTATATAGTGATGTAAGTGGATTTTTCCTTCTTGTTGAACTAACGGGTGCTTTAGTTCATTTAGAAAAAGTAAAAAAAGTCGATTCCTTAACGTAGAGGAGATCGACTTTTTAGCGTATAAAATGGGCAGTATAGCATTGTTGATACCGTTCGTAAAAATTAGACTTTTACGAATTTAAGTCTGATAACAATCCTACTAAATCAGCAATAAAGCTTATTGCTTCAAAGAAATCCATACTTCCCCACCTCCCTTCTTGAAAGGCAGGACAAAGTCAAAAACATGTTCTTGTTGCTCGGTAACTAATTTCCGTAAGAACCAAAATTAGTTACTTTATTTTCTAAGTTAATTTTAGCATAATCTTCATCCCAGCGAATAAGTTCTCATTTGAGATGCCGTGAGATATTTGCTAAAACTCCTTCTACCTCATAGTATCTTTTCGCGTACTGCAATTCAATTGTTGATTCTAATTCTATCGTTACATTAATTGTTTAAATAAAATGATAAGTCTCGGGTGCTTTATCTCTTAGCGACTGATTTTGGTCATTGTTAACATAAAACATCGCATAGCATTCCGCAAAATATTCTTCAGGATATGTCGTGAAATAAGACTGTCCTGGAAACAGTAACATTTACTTCTTTTCCCCATATTCCTAAAAAATTCACGTCATCACGAATGCCGTTGTATACTATTTTATCAATGGAGTGTGCAAGCTCATGCAACTCCAAATTGACAGAACCATGCCCCTTTCCCTTGTCGCTTGCTCCGACAAACTTACCGCCGGCATGGAGAACCGTCATGATAACTACAAAAAAAAAGAAGGCCCAGGGAATTAACCCTAGGCCTTTTTCTTAGTTCTTATTCATATAATACGCAACTTCACACTTTTCATTACAAAACGGGTACTTATCTGAGCATCCACTTGTACCGCAATTTTCACAATTTCTCCATCTAATCATTTCCATTTCCCCACCCCTGGATAAATTATACTAACTCTTCCAGGTTTTTACTACGGCTTATTTCTTAAATGTATGGTGCCCTATAACCATTGTGGTAGGGCGGGAGTCCAGCCACCTAATCTACTGCAGGACGTCCCATTTTTTCATGGATGCCAATTGGAATTCCACGGCCATTATCGACCACGGTTATGCTATTATCTTTTTCAATCGTGACTTTGATTTCATCACAAAAACCTGCTAGCGCTTCATCAATACTATTATCGACAATTTCCCAAACAATAATAAAAACTTCATATTCGCTTAAGAACCATTTTGCCATGCCTCCGCTTTGAATCAAATCAGCTATGGTGAAGTCCTTTTGCAGAGGTGGTACCGATATACATCCCGGGCTTACGAACTGCTTCTAAGCCTTCTAAAACCTGTCAATCCAAAACAATCCTTTGATGGAAATATATAAAAATCACTTAATGTTTAGCTTATTGTATTTTAGTGAAAATATCCTATAAAGCAATAGGCGGTCGACACATTCGTGTATCAGAAAATGGAGATCCTTTGTAGATTTTTTTTATTTCTTCCAAAGAGAGGGGTAATAGATATGCACCAACTTTTTAAGAACCAGAAGGCTAAAAAAAGTGATATGAATAAACAAAGAACCGTAGCAGATTCCGGTATGGTGGCCAGCGCTGTGGATGAAGCAACCCAAGCAGGGGCCAAGGTGCTGGAAGAGGGTGGTAATGCAATGGACGCACTTGTGGCGGTTCAATTCGCATTAAGTGTGGTCGAATTGTTTAATACAGGAATTGGGGCCAGCGGATATATACTTTATTACGATAATAATAAAAAGGAAACAAAGGTCATCAACGGGCATTCTCAAGCACCAAAGGGAATTAAACGGGATATGTTCTTAGATAAGGAGGGGAATATCCTTGAACATTTTCAACGATCCACTCATGCCTCGGCAGTAGCCATTCCGGGTATTATGAAGGCGATGGACCTTGCATTAAGAGAATTCGGGACCATGCCACTAGATAAGCTGATCGAACCTGCTGCCCGGCTCGCAGAGAATGGATTTAGAGTAAATTCGCAGTGGGATGATGCTATACAGACGCTTACACTTCGTATGGGGGATGAAGCGAAAGCATTTTTTGTCCCTGAGGGAATTCCGCGAGTGGAGGGTGAATGGGTAAAGAATCCTAATCTTGCAAAAACGCTGCGCATTCTCCAACGGAAGGGCGTGGATGCTCTGTATCAAGGAGAAATTGGAGAGGCTATTGTGGATACCCTCGAAAAGAAGGGCGGCATGATGACAAAAGAGGACTTGTACGAATATCGAGCGAAAATTGAAGAGCCGATAACAGGTAGATATAAAGAATATGAACTAGCAGTGCCAGCTCCCCCAAATGGAGGGGGACTAAGTTTGATTCAGCTTCTTAAAATTCTAGAAGGTTTTAGGTTAGAACAATACAAGGTGTCTTCATGGGAGAAATACTATTTGCTTGCCGAGGCAATGAGACTTACATTCTCAGACAAGCTCGCTTATATGACCGATCCGGAATTCGGAGACATCCCGATAGAAGGGCTTCTCCATCCTGAATATATAAAAGAAAGACAAAAGATGATTAATTGGAAATCCAGAAACCCTGAAATTGACTCTGGGAATCCTTGGGTGTACCAGGATAGTTCCAACAAAAAGGGTGAGGTAAAGAATTTTAAAACTGGTGGGGAAACGACCCACTTTATAGCGGTTGACAGATGGGGGAATATAGCGGCCTGTACATCTTCAATCGAGCATGTGATGGGTTCGGGAATCATGGTTCCAGGCTATGGTTTTTTGCTAAACAATGATTTGACTGACTTTTATCCCGAGCCAGGGCATATCAATAGCATTGAACCAAAAAAATACCCGGTGAGCGCGAAAACTCCTACTATTGTTTTAAAAGATGGAAATCCTGTGTTAACACTAGGTTCACCGGGAGGACCGACCATAGTTGCCTCAGTTTCTCAGGTTCTCATTAATATTTTTGATTATCAGATGGATATAAAGGATGCAATTGAAGAACCCAGGATTTATAACAGTACTACACCACTTATATGGTGGGAAGAGGGAATCCCCCAAAAGGCTAGAAATAAGCTGACGCAAATGGGGTTTGAATTCCCTGAACTTGCTAAGTCCATAGGAAATGTTCAAGCCATATTAATTGATCAAGAAAACGGAGACATCTATGGTGCGGCAGATTCAAGTAGACCTGGTTCGGCGATAGGGATAAATAAGGATAACCAGTCTATCCATGATGATTGAACTGGGAAAAGTACTGAAACCCTAATTTGCCTAAATTTGAATTCCCTCTTCGGTTGGTACTTATCCTCAAGAAAATTCACGTTTATATTCAGACCGATTGAGGAATGAAACAAATAAGGAATCAAGAAGGAGGCGTTATGTATGGACCAAATGGAAACGTACCTTGAAAACAAAATGCCCGAGATGAACAGTTTATTGAAGGAACTTGTGAACATAGACAGTGGTTCCTATCATAAAGAAGGTGTTGATAAAGTAGGGCATCTTATAAGAAGAAAGTTTGAGGACCTTGGTATGCATGTAAAGGTTCATCGGCAAACTGAATTTGGCGACCACCTCGATATTAAGTACAAGGAAGACAGTGAACCTAAAATTATCATTATTGCCCATATGGATACGGTGTTTCCTGAGGGGGAAGCGGAAAAAAGGCCATATAAGATAATAGGCGATAAAGCATATGGACCAGGTGTGAGTGATGAGAAAGCAAGCCATGTATCTGTACTATATGCATTAAAGGCCTTAAAAGAGAATGGGTCGGAAGCTTATAAAAATGTTCATGTTATTTTTAACAGTGATGAAGAAGTAGGCTCCCGTACATCAAAAGCAATTATTAAAGAGGCCGCTCTGGATAAGGATTTCTCACTTGTAGTTGAATCAGGAAGGCCTAATGATGGGGTTGTTACGGAAAGAAAGGGAATTGGAAGATTCATTTTTGATGTAAAAGGGAAAAGTGCCCATGCCGGTGTTGAGCCAGAAAGAGGGAGAAGTGCAATAGAAGAAATCGCCCATAAGGTAATCAAACTTCAAAAGTTAAACGATTACGAGGAAGGTTTATCGGTGAATGTTGGCTTAATTGAAGGAGGCATCTCTTCAAATACAGTCGCGCCGGAAGCAAAAGCACAGGTTGATGTAAGGGTAAAGAACATGAAACAAGCAGAAGAAATTACGAAAAAAATCACTGAAATAGCTAATGAGGAAAAAGTGACGGGTACAGAGACCGAACTTACCGGAAGAATAGGAAGGCCGCCGATGGAAAAAGTGGAAGGAACAGAAGAACTACTAAATGTCATTAAAGCCGCTGGTGAAGAATTGGGAATGTCCATCAGTGAAGTGAGTACAGGGGGTGGCTCTGACGCTGCCTATACTTCTACTGAAGGAGTACCAACCGTTGATGGGATGGGCCCGCTTGGTGAATTCTCCCATAGTGAAACGGATGAGTACGTAGACTTAAATTCTTTTCCTAAACGTACTGCGCTCCTCGCAAAAACAATAGAGCGATTAAGTGCCACACATTAAGAAGAATCAACCGGGTAAACTTCCACCTGAATCCATGGATGGCATAAGATATTTGGACTACAAAAAAGAAAGTTTGATACAGGATCAAAAGGGGAAGTGGAGAGGTCTTAATATAATCAGCTTGAATGATATGGATAATGACGAGAACCTATTAGCTATATCATTATCGGTTCCCTATATCATCGAAATCGTCCTTTTAAGCCAAACAACCTAAAAGTTAGTTATGGCCCCCTGCTATGGAGTTCCATTTCCTTTCATTAAAGCCAGTTGAATTCGCCTCATTTTGTCCGGAAGAGTTATGCCAGATGAAATATTATTCACCTTTTCACCAAATTCGTATGTCCATTTTTTCCTATCCTAAAAACATTCTACCAAACTTATACAGTTTACTAAGCTAAATACAGGGTAAAACAAATAGTAAGAAGTTAATCTTATTATAAGAGGAGGAGTTATCTATGGCCGACTGGAAAAAGAAATTTATGGCTAGTGGAATGGCATTTGGATTAATTCTTGGGGGGTTAACCGCCTGTGGTGATGGGGTGGACCAAGATAATGGTGTCAATGATGGAGAACAGAAAGACGACGTAGATAATGATAATAAAAACCCAGAAGAGGGAGAAAAATAAAGGAGATGAACAAAAGGGGCTAACTATGACATGAACTGCACCCCAATTGTTAGACAACATCTAACAATTGGAGGTGCAGTTTTTTTGACTAAATATACGATAGACGAAAAATCAAATGCAGTTTTAG
>NZ_JAZHFU010000036.1:0-13154 GCF_036541465.1 Bacillus sp. CFBP9009
TCGCTCGACTTGCATGTATTAGGCACGCCGCCAGCGTTCGTCCTGAGCCAGGATCAAACTCTCCGAAGAAATGTTTGACTTGCTCATTTGCTTTTTTAATAGTGTGTGCTCACTTAAAATTTAACGTTGGCGCTTTGTTTTGTTCAGTTTTCAAAGAGCGATTTATCGTCGTTACTTCGTAAGCGACTTTATTATCTTATCACTTACCCAATCTAATGTCAACAACTATTTTATATTGTTTTTTGATTGAGCAATTTATGATGTCGTTATTGGCGACTCCTAATATATTATCAGGTTGATGAGTTATCGTCAATGGTTTAATTAGTTTTTTTAAAAAAACTATAACATGATAAAAACCCCAAGGAGATATCCATGAGGTTTTCATAAGAATGACTTCTACGCAATTCCTTTAGATAATCCAATAACCAATGGCTGCCAAAGCGGCAACTCCCGGTATTCCAAGCAGGCCGGCGACTGCCGAGGTAACAGGGTTGATGGGAACATGAATGCCCGCTTGATTCCCAAGTGTATTCAAAAAGAACAAAAATGCTGCACCGATAATGATTTTTATAATCCCCTGTCCTATGAATCGGACGGGTCTTAATGGCGCCCCGATAATAAGGAGCATTAAAATCAGGCCGCCAACTACGGCAACAAAGACAACTGGTTCCAAACTCATTCCTCCCCGCAAGCTTGTACTACACTTATATGAAGGGAACGATGGATTAAGAACTGAAAAAAATGGCCATGAGGAATATGAAATCCTTCACAGCCATTTCCTTATCATCTTTTTAAGCGGACATTCCTTCTTTTAACTTCCCTGAATAAGTAGAAATATTTCACTTCCGCCAGTCTCGTTTGGGCGATTACTTCCTCAGATGGATCAACGCTTTTTTCAAGTAATGATTTTTGATTATGCCAATTCCATTTCAACTGTTCAAGCTCTTCGATTAATGAATCATTGAATTCATTCCGAAGTTTCTTTTTTTTACGAAAGAACAAGTGAAGTCCTCCCAGCTACCTTATATTTCTCTTCTTCCTTCAATTGCTTTTGATAGCGTCACTTCATCCGCATACTCCAAATCTCCGCCAACAGGAAGTCCGTGGGCAATTCGGGTCACTTTGATCCCTGATGGTCTAAGCAACCGCGAAATATACATGGCTGTCGCTTCACCTTCAATGTTAGGATTAGTAGCCAAAATGACCTCCAGCACTGTTTCATCTTGCAGGCGCTTTAATAAATCAGGAATATTTATATCTTCCGGACCGATTCCGTCCATCGGGGAAATACTGCCATGCAGTACATGGTATAAACCATTGAACTCTCTCATCTTTTCCATAGCTATTACATCTTTAGGGTCCTGAACCACACAAATCAAACTTCTATCCCTCTTTTGATCTTCGCAGATATAACAGGGATCTTGATCTGTAATATGACCACAGACTGAGCAATACATCAGATTCCGCTTAGCATTAACAAGTGCCTTTGCAAAATCCAAAACAGTATCTTCCTTCATGCTTAGTACATGAAAGGCTAATCGAGCAGCCGTTTTAGGACCAATCCCCGGCAATTTCATAAAACTGTCAATGAGCTTGGAAATTGGTTCTGGATAATGCATCGAATTCCTCCTAAAAATTTCAAAAGAAACCCCCTGAAAGGAAGTTTCTTTTGAACTTGCTTAAAACATACCCGGAAGGTTCATTCCCTTAGTGAATTGTCCCATCGTTTGGTTTGTCAGTTCTTCCGCCTTTTTCAAAGCATCGTTAGTCGCAGCCAGAACTAAATCCTGAAGCATATCGATATCATCCGGATCGACAACTTCCGGTTTGATGATTACATCGACGATTTCTTTATGTCCAGTCACGATGACCGTTACCATTCCGCCGCCAGCAGTTCCTTCAACCTTTTTTTCACCTAATTCTTCTTGTGCCTCTGCCATCTTCTTTTGCATCTTTTGCATTTGTTTCATCATGTTCTGCATATTACCACCGCGCATACCCATTTTTCTTACCTCCAATTATTCTTTAATTTCAAGTAAATCATCGCCGACTAATTTCCTAGCCTCTGCTATAAAGGGGTCTTCTTCTTTTGATTCCGTTTCTTCGGGACCGTCGAACTGCTGTGTTGAGATGAAGTCCTCCCGCAACCTTTGCCACTGGCTCTCCGGAACTCCAGCTATCTCCATTCGGTGTCCGGTCAATTGCTGCATGATCGAGGCTATCACTTCCACGAAACGGTTATTTTCCATTGCCATTTGACAATGAATATCATATTTGAATTTTACCACAAAAGCTTCAGTTGACGCAGCAACAGGTTCTGCCTCCGTTAATAAAGCTGCCAATGACTTTTGGTTTTGCTGACCTAACTGCTCAAGCACTTCCCCCCACTTACTTTTCACAGCATTAAGACCTGGCTTTGTAGCTTGTTTCAAAACTTGATTGATCTTTCCTGCAGGTGCTTTATATGCCTTTTTAACAGCCCTTTGCGCCTTAGCCTGCTCTGCAGGCTTTTCTGTCATGGCTGCCGGAATGCCATTTTTCTGCATTTCAATCAATTTTTTCTCTAAATCTTCTATTTTCTGCTGCAGCTGCTGCAGCTGCCCGTTATCATTTTGATTTGGCCTTTGCTCATTACATAACTTCACAAGTGCCACTTCAAGGAAAATCCTTGGATGATTTGTCCATTTCATATCCTGCTGTGTTTGATTGAAGCTTTCGATAATGGAGTAAATCGATTCAGAAGAGATCACTTCTGCCAATTCCTTAAATTGGGGATCTATCAAAACACGCTCGAAGGATTCTGCCAGTGCCGGTGCCGTTTGAAACAAAAGCATGTCACGGAAATAATAAATCATGTCTTCAATGAACCGTGCCGGGTCTTTTCCCATGGCCAGCAATTCTTCAAGGACTTCAAGTGCCACCGCTACTTCTTTATCATATATAGCTTTTGCCAGCCGGCTTAAAAACGCCTGCGAAACAGAACCGGTGACAGTCAATGCATCTTCCACAGAAACCGTCTCTGAACTGAAGGATATCGCTTGATCAAGAAGGCTTAGTGCATCCCGCATCCCGCCTTCGGCTGCTCTCGCAATGATATGCAGGGCTTGTTCATCACATGAAACACCTGTTTCTGCGATGATCTGTGACATCCTGCCAACTATATCTTGAGGCTGGATCCTTTTAAAATCAAACCTTTGGCAACGGGAAATGATCGTTAGTGGAATCTTATGAGGTTCAGTCGTCGCCAATATAAAAATCACGTGCTTCGGGGGTTCTTCCAATGTCTTTAAAAGTGCATTGAAAGCACCTTGTGATAGCATATGTACCTCATCAATGATATAAACTTTATATGTAACCGCGTTCGGTGCATATTTGACCTTATCACGAATGTCACGGATTTCCTCGACACCATTATTGGATGCTGCATCAATTTCTATAACATCTGATATGGAGCCATCGGTGATTCCGCGGCAGGTAGCACATTCGTTACAGGGCTCACTTGTCGGGGCATGCTCACAATTCACTGCTTTTGCCAGAATTTTTGCAGCACTTGTTTTCCCTGTTCCACGCGGACCGGAAAATAAATAGGCATGCGAAACCTTCTGCCCGACCAAGGCATTCTGCAACGTTTTCGTTACATGTTCCTGCCCGACTACATCAATGAATTGTTGTGGCCGCCATACCCGGTATAATGCTTGATACCCCACGGAAATCCCTCCTTTTTTTCTCCACCTTGTTTATTATACATTACTGATTTCCTTAATATCAAAGTCTAAAAAGAAATTCTATCATTGCCTCATTTTTTTCAAAAATGCCAAGCGCTTTACCTTCTTGGCATAAAAAAAAACCCACCCGAAACGAATGAGTTTTTTGTTTATGTAAAATAACTGCCGTGCACCTTCTGTCGATTAGCAACCATAAGCGTTACTTAAGCAGTTAGCTCGGCCCAGGCAACCCTGCGGCACATGAGAACTTCCACTTAATGCTGCTTCCTTCCGGACCTGACATGGTTCATGGAGTCCCATTGCGCAGGACCCGGGCGTCAACACCACTTACTTAAGGCAGGCCCTACAGAATGCTAACCTCGAGAAGGGATTCAACCTCGCTAGAGCGGATTGCGAGTACAGGGCACCGCTACCTCCCCGTCTAGCACGGCAAAAGTAATACCAATTTCAAAGCGTCATGTCGACGCATAATTCATTATACTAAGGTAACAAAAAAAACGCAAGTGTTGTTCATGGACAGTTTGATTCCAAATTTATCAAATGAAGCAAAGCCTCATCTTCAACATTCGTTTTCACCTATTTATTTTCCTCGGCAATTTTGAGTGCTTGCTCTCTTTTCAACGTTTTCTTTCTATTCCTAAGCTCTTTAAAAAAAGAAGTCAATATCCAGCCGCACTCTTCCCCTAATACACCGCTTGTTACATCACATTGATGGTTGAAGCGTTCATCTTGGAGTAAATCCATGAATGTCCCTGCACAGCCAGCCTTTGGGTCATGGGCTCCAAAAACAACCCTTTTTACCCTTGATTGCAAGATGGCACCAGCACACATGGGACAGGGCTCCAGTGTTACATATAATGTCGCATCTTCAAGACGCCAACTGCCAGTAGCACGGCAAGCCTCATTGATCGCAAGCAGCTCCGCATGTGCCGTCGCATTCTGTTCCGTTTCCCTTAGGTTATGCCCCGTCGAAATAACTTGATCATCTATTACGATTAAAGCGCCAATCGGCACTTCATTCAACATCTGCGCCTTTTTCGCTTCCTTTAAGGCTAAATTCATGTAATAAACATCATCCTTCAAAAAAAAACCCCCTTATATTAAGTAGGAGTAAACAGACAAATATAAGACAAAATAAAGGTCATACTACTTGTTCTAATGAATAGTAACGCATGCGGCATACGTGCCGCAAGTAAATTCTCACAATACAGGAGGATATACCATGAATCGACCTGAAACGCCTTCTTTTGCATTGCTTATCATTGATATGATCAATGATTTTGATTTCAAATACGGGAATATTCTCCTTGCACATACGAAGCCTATCGTCGATCCGATTTTGAAATTAAAAAAGCAAATGAAAGAAAAGGGTTTTCCAATCATTTATATCAACGATCATTATGATTTATGGCAGGCTGACTTCGACAAAATTATTGCTAGATGTAAGAATGAAGGAAATGCCTCATTAATTGAAAGAATAAAACCTCAACAAGACGAATTCTTTCTCATCAAGCCGAAGCATTCCGCATTTTATGGGACGGCACTCAATACACTGCTTAAACGATTAAACGTGGAAACACTGATCATTACCGGAATAGCTGGAAACATATGTGTATTATTCACAGCCAATGACGCCTATATGCGGGAATATAAATTATGGATTCCGAAGGATTGCATCGCTTCTGCATCAAAGGAAGATAATCATTACGCATTAAAGATGATGAAACATGTTCTCAAGGCGTCCATAAAAGAAAGTGAAGACATTTAAGCATTCAATCGAACAAGGGCACTAACCTACATACATCCCCCAATAACACTCTTTCATTCTCTTTCTTTATCAACCTGACAAAAATGTCTCTAAAGTCCCAAGTCTGTGATACAATATCTCTTGGCGAAAAACCTAATTACCGGGAATTTCAGCTTGATACCTCATTGAAGGAGGACAGATTGGATGAAATCCACCCCATTTATTACCGTCGAAGGTCCAATCGGCGTGGGAAAAACATCACTTGCAAAAGTTATCGCAGATCATTTTCAAATTTCATTATTGAAGGAAATTGTAGATGAAAATCCATTTCTCGGGAAATTCTATAAAGATATTGATGAGTGGAGCTTTCAAACAGAAATGTTTTTTCTGTGTAACCGTTATAAACAATTGGAAGATATCGAAAAAAAGTATCTTACTAATGACCAAGCCGTGGTGGCTGATTACCATATATTCAAGAACTTGATATTTGCTGAACGAACGTTAAAGAACGGACAATACAATAAATACCTTGAAATATTCAATATTTTAACACGGGATATGCCTAAACCTAATATGGTGATTTATTTAAACGCAAGTCTTGATACTCTTCTCTCCCGAATCGGTAAAAGAGGTCGTGAATTTGAAAAAAATATATCCTCCATTTATTTAGAGCAGTTATCCGCGGATTATCGAACATTCATGGAAGCATTTGAGAAACAGCACCCTGACATACCTGTTCTTACATTCAACGGAGATGAGCTGGATTTTGTCGGGAACAAGGATGATTTGAAAACGATAATCAGCCAAATAGAGAATGCCCTGCACAAAGGAGTAAAGTCAAATGAACTTACGAAAGAAATATAATATTCCAAACAACGCCGTCATTACGATAGCAGGGACGGTTGGTGTAGGAAAATCGACCATGACCAATGCTTTAGCCGATGCCCTTCAATTCAGGACATCCTTTGAAAAGGTTGATACGAACCCCTACCTGGATAAGTTTTACGATGATTTTAATCGCTGGAGTTTCCACCTGCAAATCTATTTCCTCGCTGAACGTTTTAAAGAGCAAAAAAAAATCTTCGAATATGGCGGCGGTTTTATCCAAGACCGTTCCATTTATGAAGACACCGGGATATTTGCAAAAATGCATTATGAAAAAGGCACGATGAATGATGTGGACTACGAAACGTATACAAGCCTTTTCAATGCCATGGTGATGACGCCATACTTCCCGCACCCTGATTTACTTATCTATCTCGAAGGTTCGCTTGATGATATCCTCGACCGGATCCAAGAACGCGGCCGTCCAATGGAACAGCATACCCCAATTGAATATTGGCAGGAAATGCACGGCCGTTACGAGGAATGGATTGATCAATTCAACGCCTGCCCTGTCCTTCGATTAAATATAAACGAATATGACCTTATGCAGGATGAAGCAAGCATCGAACCTCTTATAAAACGGATTGCCGAATATATGGAGCAAACTAAGTTGCTGCGAAATGTATAAAAAGAAAAACCACCGGTTATCCGGTGGTTTTTTAATATATTAGAAAACAAAAATTCCGTTACATATCTGCAACGGAATTCATCGATATCCAATTTATGCGCTGTGGTTATTAATAAGTTATGGAGGAGGTAGAGGGATTCGAACCCCCGCGGGATTTGACTCCCCTGTCGGTTTTCAAGACCGATCCCTTCAGCCGGACTTGGGTATACCTCCGTATCAACATTTATTATATTACATGGAATTAAAATTAAAGTCAAGCCCTCTATAAAGTTTTTTTAAAATAATTTTCAAGATTTGATAAAAAGGAGAATCAGCCTCTGTAATCAGATGCTGATTCCTTTTGTCTTACGGTTTAATGACTTCCGCACCGCGCATATATGGACGTAATACTTCAGGAATAATAACACTGCCATCTTCCTGCTGATAATTTTCCAAAAGGGCTGCGACTGTACGGCCGATTGCCAAACCTGATCCATTTAGAGTATGGACGTGTTCCGGTTTACCTTTTGCATCACGTCTGAAGCGGATATTGGCCCGTCTAGCCTGGAATGCTTCAAAGTTACTGCAAGAAGAAATTTCGCGGTACGTTCCATAACTCGGGATCCAAACCTCGATATCATACTTTTTAGCAGCAGTGAAGCCAAGATCTCCCGTACACATGCTCAGCACTCGGTATGGAAGTCCTAGCAATTGAAGGACCTTCTCGGCATGACCCGTGAGATTTTCCAATTCTGCATAAGAATCTTCCGGCTTCACGAACTTCACTAGTTCAACTTTATTGAACTGGTGCTGACGAATTAACCCGCGGGTATCACGACCTGCAGATCCTGCCTCTGACCGGAATGAAGCGCTGTATGCCGCATAGCTTATCGGTAGATCATCCATGCTCATGATTTCATCACGATGGAAGTTTGTCACCGGGACTTCAGCTGTAGGAATCAAGAAGTAATCATCACTTTCAATACGGAAAGCATCCTCTTCGAATTTTGGCAATTGACCTGTGCCTGTCATGCTTGCACGGTTAACCATATATGGTGGCAGCATTTCTTCATATCCATGTTCCTCAACATGAAGGTCTAACATAAAGCTAATTAATGCACGTTCTAATCGAGCACCAAGACCCCTATAAAATACAAATCGGCTTCCGGTCACTTTTGCTGCCCGTTCAAAATCAAGGATGCCTAGATCTCCGGCTACATCCCAGTGTGGTTTCGGTTCAAACTTGAATTCCGGTAACTCTCCCCATTTACGGATTTCGACATTATCGTCTTCCGTCTCACCAACAGGCACACTTTCATGCGGAATGTTCGGAATGGAAAGAAGTAATGTATCTAACTGGGCTTCCACTTCACGAAGTTCATCATCGAATCCTTTGATACGGTCACCAACTTCACGCATTTGGGCAATCAGCTGATCTGCATCTTTTTTTTCCCGTTTCAATACGGCCACTTGCTGTGAAACTTCATTTCTTTGGCTTTTCAACTTTTCCGTTTCAGCAATCAAAGCCCGACGCTTTACATCCAGTTCCTCGAATTTACCTAAATCGGTCAAATCTTCTCCTCTAAATTGCAATACACGCTTCACTTCTTCAAAATTATTTCTTACATATTTCAAATCCAACATTTTCAGTTCCTCCTTAATATTTTGATATTTTATCAAAGAACGCAAAAAACTCCCGTCCCCTGAAGAAGGGACGAGAGTTAACCCGCGTTGCCACCCTAGTTGAAGGCCTATCTAAAAACGCCTACCACTTATCACGATAACGGCTTTTAACCGAAAGTACTTACTGACCCAAAAGGCTTTCCATACTCTGCTCCAGGAGGGATTCACAAAACTCTCACACCGATTTTCACCAGCCATCGGCTCTCTATAGAAAGAAATACTTGTTACTATTTCCTGTCATTGCTTTCTTATATAATCAGTTTGTTTTCCATAATGTACTATAATTTTATACATTACGCAACCGTTTTATACGTGAAACTTAAAACCAGCCTTTAACAGTGGAAGCTACACTGCTCCATACGTCACCAAAGAATCCGCCAACCGCTCGCATTGATAGTACGAACCAGTTTGCCTTTTCAACAGATTCAGCAGCTACGACGTTAACCTTAACCTGATCTCCGTTGATGTACCCGTAATCTTCTCCTTTTTTAGGAGTGACTGTGATGTACCCTAGCTTTTCACCTTTTTTGATTGGTGCAGTCAGCTTACCATCATCATTCAATTTGTTTTTATCGATCACTAAATCTGTTTTATAGTTGTCTTTCACACCATTTTCAACAAGTAGCTCGATCGCTTTTTCAGATTGAATCTTAACGTTTTTTTCCTTGCCTTTCACTACTGAAAGTGTTTCTTTCCCTTTCACCTGGTAGTTGGCAGGAAGGACTTTTTCCTTTTTAAAGGTTGCATAAGCATAGTTCATAAGCTTAGTGCTATCCGCAAAACGTTCGTTTTTATTAGTGGACTTCATGACCACCGTGATATAGCGCTGACCGTCCTGGATAACCGTCCCTGTGTGTCCATATCCGGCAAAGTCAGTAGATCCCGTTTTTAGTCCATCTACGCCTTTATATTCAAATATCAGTCCAGGCAGCATCCAGTTGAAGTTCGGATATTCTTTTCCATCACGGAACTTCAATTTAGGGATGCTGGCGATTTTCAACACTTCCGGATAATCATTTATTAAACGATAAGCAAGAAGTGCAGTATCTTTTGCTGTCATGATATTTTCATCATCTTCATCACCTGAAGGAAACTGCCCTAATAAATCGCTGTTATTCAAGCCGCTGGCATTAACGAATTTATGGTTTTTCAAGCCTAATTCCTTCGCTTTTTCGTTCATTAACTTAACGAAGCTCTTTTCACTTCCGGAAACTAGCTGTGCTAAAGCTACTGTTGCCGCATTTCCGGAATAGACGGCCATAGCTTGATATAGTTCCTTAACTGTATAATCTTCACCTTCCGTTAACCCAACATTCGACAAATTGGGTGCTTTTGAAAGGTCATGTACGTATTTATTTATTTTAACTTTTTGATCCCAACTGATTTTCCCATTTTCAATTGACTCCATTATGATGTACTCTGTCATCATTTTAGACATGGATGCAATCCCTAATACTTTATCGGCATTTTTTTCATACACGATTTGTCCTGTTTCACCATCAATGATGATGGCTGCCTCTGCTTTTAAACCCAAATTATCAGATTCAGCAACAGCTTCCCCCGGTTGATAGGCAAATTGCGACATAACAAGAACAAAAACAAAAGTGAAAATGAGGGTCATCTTGCTGATTTTTTTCAATTTCCAATACCTCCAACTTTTAAGCTAATCTCTATAACAAAGAAGAAACTTTATGTAATTCCCTTGACACCTTGTCTAGTTTATCACAGAAAAAATAAAAAAAATAGACAGAGTAATCGCAGACTCTGTCTATTTTAACAATAAATTTTAATGACGATTATATGTTAAATTCATTACATTGAGTAGTTCGGTGCTTCTTTTGTAATTTGGACATCATGAGGATGGCTTTCCCTTAATCCGGCACCAGTCATTTTGACAAATTGAGAGTTTTCCCTCAGCTCTTCCAATGTGGCTGTACCGCAATATCCCATACCTGAACGAATGCCGCCAATCAGCTGAAAAATGGTATCTGATAGAGGTCCTTTATATGGAAGGCGGCCTTCGATGCCTTCCGGTACGAATTTCTTGTTATCTTCTTGGAAGTAACGATCCTTAGATCCCTTTTCCATTGCAGCAACAGAGCCCATACCCCGATACACTTTAAAACGGCGGCCTTGGAAAATTTCCGTTTCGCCTGGGCTTTCAGTTACACCGGCAAGCATACTGCCAAGCATTACTGCATGTCCGCCTGCAGCTAGGGCTTTAACGATATCACCAGAGTATTTGATTCCGCCATCAGCGATGATCGTTTTACCATGTTTTCTTGCTTCTGTCGCACAATCGAAGACTGCTGTGATTTGCGGAACACCTACACCAGCTACAACCCTTGTCGTACAGATTGACCCTGGTCCGATTCCCACTTTCACTACATCAGCACCCGCTTCAATCAATGCTTTCGTACCTTCAGCTGTTGCCACATTACCGGCAATGATCGTCAATTCAGGATATGTCCCGCGGATTTCCTTCACCATTTCAAGGACGCCTTCTGAATGACCGTGAGCAGTATCAAGTACAATTGCATCGACATGGGACTTAACCAGCATTTCGACACGCTTCATTGTATCCTTGGTCACGCCGACTGCAGCACCTGCAAGTAATCTTCCTTGCTTATCTTTCGCCGAATTCGGGAACTCGATGACTTTCTCGATATCCTTGATCGTAATAAGTCCTTTAAGAACTCCATTATCGTCCACAAGGGGAAGCTTTTCAATTTTGTATTTTTGAAGAATCTTCTCTGCTTGTTCCAAGTTAGTTCCCACTGGCGCTGTGACCAGATTCTCTACAGTCATGACACTGGAAATCTTCAAGGAAAAATCGGAAATAAATCGCAAATCACGGTTTGTAATGATACCCACAAGTTTTTGATCCTCTATATTGTTGACTACAGGAACACCTGAAATGCGATATTTACCCATTAAATGCTCTGCATCGAATACTTGGTGATCCGGCGTTAAGAAAAATGGATCGGTAATTACACCGCTTTCTGAACGTTTTACTTTATCCACCAGTTCAGCTTGTGCTTCAATGGACATATTTTTATGAATGATACCTAATCCGCCTTGACGAGCCATGGCAATTGCCATCTCAGCTTCTGTCACGGTATCCATTCCTGCGCTGATGATAGGAAGGTTGAGCCTTAAGTTTTCAGCTAAGTTGACTTGAAGGTTAACATCTTTCGGCAAAACCTCTGATTTCGCTGGAATTAATAGGACATCATCAAAGGTTAAACCTTCTTTTGCAAATTTATTTTCCCACATTATTTTCCCCTCCTGCTTAAAAATATTATTTGTAGGTTATCAATAGGACATACTACTGTCAAGAAGAGAAATAAAAGTTTGATTATTCTATTAATTCGGAGGATAGCTGCAATGCCTGAAAACAATGATAATTTCGATAAATATACACCTTTTTTTTCCGCATCTTCCTCACAACTTTTTTTACAAAAATGTTACATGCACGAAAAAATAGCAGAAGCGGAAATAAAAAGTTACGATAATTGTTATCCATTTATTTACCATCTTGAACACGCTAAAACTTATTATAATCAGGCTGCCATTGCACCACTTTCCATACAACCAATACTTACATTTTATGGATTCGCTCAATTGTTAAAGGCTTGTCTGCTCACGATTGACCCTAACTATCCGGAATCAACTTCGATGCTTGCCCATGGGGTAACAACGAGAAAAAAGAAAAAACAACAATATGAATTTTTAAAGGACGAAGTGAAAACGCAAAAGAATGGACTTTTCACCTGCATTGCCGAGAAGTTATTTCATATCAAGCATCTGGAAGGTGAAAAGTTTTCCATGGGAACATTAATGAAGGAAATCCCAGACATGCAAAACTTTACATGGTCGGTTTCAAAGAAAAATTTCGTCGCCATGTTACCGTCTTCGAATGGCTTTCAATTACCATCAACGGTATTGGATAGCTATCAAATGTCCAGCAGTCGGTTGGAAGAATTTTTGAAAGCTAAAACGAATCAAGTTTACAGTATTTCAGAAGCTCCTGGGACACTGCATTTAAAAACAGATGGCGTCCCTAATCATAATGCAACTTCCCCAATACGGTATAATTTAGCAGAAGGACAGTTCATGCTATCACTAAATAAAGATTCGTCAGCTTTTTCATTACCTGAACTTTTGATCCATTATTTGATTTCTTATAACCTTAGCATAATAGCTCGTTATGAAACAGAATGGTGGGCAGAACTGTTGAAAACCATGCCTAATGATGATTACCCCTGCATCGTTCAATTCCTTAAAATAAGCCAAGCTAAGGTGCCATTCTTAATATTTGAATGGATCAAGTCCGGAAGGTTCCACCTTTAACCCTTCCAAAAACATCCATTTGGTGAATTGATCTGGTTTTAAACGAAGAAAAAAGACCAGCCGAATGGCTGATCTTTTGAAATGGCTTGGCGGCGTCCTACTCTCACAGGGGGAAACCCCCAACTACCATCGGCGCTGAAGAGCTTAACTGCCG
>NZ_JAZHFU010000037.1:0-12103 GCF_036541465.1 Bacillus sp. CFBP9009
CCGTCGATTCGCTCGACTTGCATGTATTAGGCACGCCGCCAGCGTTCGTCCTGAGCCAGGATCAAACTCTCCGAAGAAATGTTTGACTTGCTCATTTTGCTTTTTTAATAGTGTGTGCTCACTTAAAATTTAACGTTGGCGCTTTGTTTTGTTCAGTTTTCAAAGAGCAATTTGTTGTAGGTTTTTTTCAACTAATTCACCTTAACATAACGTTGAATAGTTGTCAACTTCTACGAAGTATTTCTTTTTTTAAAATCGCTCATTAATTAGGCGACTTCATTATCATACTGCTATTTTTCTTTAGTGTCAACATTTAATCCGTAAAATAAGAATTTCTAATAACACTTTCCTCTTGAAACCATCTTGTTAATGAATACAAAAAAACCACCGTACGTGTTTCATCATTAAATTAATCAACTGGGATGCACTAAACTGAAGATTTTATCAAAACATGCCCTTATACTATTTAATTGGATTATTCTTTTATAAAAAAGATTGATCATTTTAATTTTCCTTAATCAACTAACGCACCTGTTTCAATTTAAAGAGGGGGAAAGTTTAAACATTGAATTGTATATCAACATTAGCTGACATCATTTACATATTAAACCCTATATGGATGTATTCACATCAAAAAAGGCCCTTCTCGTTTGGTGAATAAGTCGCCATCTATTAGTCCATCTTAACAAATGAAGCTACATGGAGGGAGGTTCTAAACATGAGCCAAAAGCGTGATAAAGGCTATAGTCAGAAGGGAAAAGCTAATAGCAATACAGTAGATCCAGTGATCGCAGCAGAAGACTTGGAAAAAGCAATTTATCCAACTAATAAGCCCCCGCGCAATGCCAAATAAGTACAATCTCGTGATTTCTTTGCTTTTCCGAAAAGAAACTTGCAGGTGAACGAAAATGAAGAGTCAAGCAATCCACTAACATGAAGGATTACATGACTCTTCATAGATATAATAGACTTTTTTTAGTCCTGAAATTTCTTCTTTACATACTCCATAGCTTTGCAAGAACAGTCTTTTTTAGAAACATACTTATGTGGTAAAATCCCCATGTCTATCTTCATTAATCCCCCCAATTTAGTATAGCAATCCTTATTGGATTAACCTGCCCCTTTAGTTCTATAATAAAAGGAGCTGTTTCCAGCCCTATATAGAAGTAGTGCACCCTTTTGTTTAATTATGAGCTTGTTAGTAATATCAGAAAGTTAACTAGTTATTTCCTTTTAAGACTGTTTATTAAGAAATGAATAATGCCAACAATCAGAAAAATATAACCAAATCCAATTAACAATTCAGGATTATTCATTTGAGTAGTAAGCTCTTCTAGCAGATCTTGAGCAAAACTTGAATAACCAATTGCTAAAAATAGTCCTCCTCCTAATAGATAAAGAATTGCTACACCATATTTTTTCAATCTAAAGTCACCTCAAAATATTATTCTCCCTGATGCTAATTGTTTCCTTCCCTAACCTGCCCCTTTAGTTCCATAAGAAAGTGTTGCGTAGCAACCCTATTGTTAAAATCAAGCACTCTTCTGCAAAATAAATAGGGAGATTATTCCCGAAAGAACCTCTCCCTGTTTTTTATTTAGCGGCAGTATTTATCCCTTAATGCAAGTGCATATCTAACCGATTGCTCTGCACCTTTTTCTTGATCCTCAATCATTTGTTCTAGAAGTTCTGCTGGCGGATAATAGTAATCCAATGGTTTAATTACATTTAAATCATAAGGAGATTGTTCCACCTTAAATGCTCCTTCGCCTACTGCAAAGACTCCGCCTGTACCAGGCTCTCTCTTAAAATGGATGGCATACGGGAAGCACATTTCAACGTTGATTCTAGTCAACATTGAATTCTCAATCAATATTTTAAAAGATTCTTCCAAATCGATATTCCCAGTCCCAGCAGGTACGCCACATACCCTGTAATCTTCGCCATCATGGACGATAATATGATCCTTAAAATGCGTTGTAAAGGCATATGGTGCTAATTTTCTTACAGCTTCAACCGGGTCCTCCCATGCCATCATTGCATTCCCGAAATCACAATGAGCACCAACCCAAGGGCTGTTGACTTCCTTAATGATTTGAATCACTTCATCCGTTAACTCTTCCTCGTGATTTTCAACAGCAAGCTTGATTCTATATTTCTTTAATAATGGTACAATTTGTTTAATATCTTCAGGAGCTCTTCTCAATCTGTCTGGATCATATTCTCCCATGCAGGTATACGTACGAATTACATCCGCTCCAATTCTATGCGCGGCCTCAATGACCTCAGTTAGATGTTTCGGATTGGTTCCATTTGTATCGATTTCAGCGAAAAATCCATACTTTTGAATTTCTTTTTTCACCTTGTCTAAGTATTCCGGTTCAAACGATTCTAATGTACCAATTCCTGGTAACCCAGGCCATGGAACAATATTGATCATGACTCCATCTAATCCCAATTCGGCTGTTTTTCTGATAAAACCGAAAATATCCATTCGACCTGTAATAAACTGCAAGTGAAAGCTTTCTGTCTCTAATCCAATTTTCATGTCTTACACTCCCTTATGTCAATTTATCTTTTGATATAAAATTAAGCATTGATTTGGTTGCCCTCCAGATTTTGTTGGAGTTCTTTTTTCTTGTTAACGATTTTTACTAAATAGCTACTAATAAGCAAACCGATAACTGCAAATGCAATCATGGTCAAAAAGACATGTCGATATCCTTCCATTCCTGGTGATCGATCTAACATGCTTCCATATAGAGTAAAGGCAAACATGGAAGGAGCATATCCTACTAAGCAGGCAATAGAAACTGCGGCACCACTTATTTCTCTTGGGATTCCTACTTCTTCAATAGGAGCAAAGAATACCGCTCTTTGCGAAAAGATGATGGCACCGTAAGCGAGTGTAAAGGTTACGCCAACATAAACATTCAGATGTTGATGTGGCAACAGAATAAAGATAATCATTCCAATGATAGATGCTGCAAAAGCCACCCGCAAATATTTTGATGGAGATTTAAACTTTTTGTCAGCCAGGAATCCCCCTATAGGTCCGCCTAACATTTTTAAACCGTATGCGTTAATGATCCCATATACCCCTATTAAAGCAACAGGTACTCCATAGATGTCTTTTAAGAATGGAACAAAGTACGTCAAACCAATATAAACGGAATATACTGAAAATATAGTGAATGCAACTACCCATATTTCTGGCATTTTTATCGCTTTTAAAGCACCTTTTAATGCTACCTTATTTTTGTTAACTTTTTCGCCTTGCTCATCTACCTCTTTAATTTCATCCTCTTCAAGGAGGAAATACAAAATAATAGCAATCACAATCATGGTGATCGAAAAGAAGAGGATGGCACCTCTGAAACCTGCCGCCCCTTCTCCTAACCATTTAAAGATTCCAAGGGCAGCAAACGCTATAACAGTATCTACGATTCCTCTTCCTGCTTCTAGGTAACCAAACATTCTCCCCTGTTCATTTGAATCCCCTAGTAATCTTACAGATTTGATCAAGACGGGCCAAAAAGCAATTTCTGCAAATAAAGCGAAAAGTCCCCAAATGACTAATATTTCGTAATAACTTGGAAATGTTGTCAAGTAAAATCCCGTTCCTCCAATTCCAATTAAAGCAACCGGCATCAACTTTTTCTTGGAAAATCGATCTGCTACATACATAGATATGAGGTAACCAAAGGTCTGGATAAAAGCGTAAACAGACAGGGTAAAACCAATTTGTGTGTGTGTCAAATGGAAATAATCCATCATAGGGATATAAAAAGCATCTTTTAACCAAGGGAGTTTAAAAACCGTTCCTCCACCCAGAATTAATACGGCAAGCGTAAACCATTTTTTTTTGTTGTTATTTTGATTAGTCAATAGCATGTCCCTCCTAAATATAGATGCTTTAAGAGGTACAGACAACATTTCGGAAAAAATGTACGTTAAGGCTATAAACCTTGATATAAAAGTGAAGCACCCTAACGTTCGTTTTTTGGTGCTGGATCTATCAAAGCTACTTTTTCTTTGAAAATAGCTGGTTTTCAGACCCAAAACTCAATACCAAAAACAAAGTTTCAATAATCTGGACTAATACCGTTTTTGGGAAGGGCTTAACGTACATAAAAATAGCAAAATCATTGTTGAAATTCGCTTAGCGTACAAAATTTCCGAAATCTTGGCGAGACCCCTTTAAGTAGAAAAATAGAATGAAAAGGCTTACAAAAATGGTTAAATTAAACGGTTTTTCACCCCCTTGCGCAATCATATTTTAATAGGGTTGTTTGAATGTACTACTTATTATTTGGTACACATGCAATGACTTCGATTTCCACTAAAGCCTCTTTTGGTAAGCGAGCAACCTCTACTGCACTTCTAGCCGGATAATTTTCAGTAAAGTACGATTGATATACTTCATTCATTTTCGTAAACGTATTCATATCTTTTAAAAATACAGTTGTTTTTAAGACATGTTGTAAATCGCTTCCAGCAGCTTCTAGAATGGCTTTTACATTTTCTAATGATTGCTTCGTTTGTTCCGCAACGGATTCCGGCATTTCATTTGTACTTGGGTTAATCGGAAGTTGTCCAGAAACAAAAAGAAAGTCTCCCATTTTTACGGCTTGAGAATAAGGTCCAATGGCACCTGGTGCATTGTTCGTTGAAATAGCGTTTTTCATCGTAATTTCCTCCTGTAATAAAAAATTATTATGATGATTTTATTTTATTATAATGTATAATTATTATTACAACAACTAAATTTTTAGTAAAGTTGAAATTTTAAAAATATTTGTTAAACTAAAATTAACAAATGGAAATTGAAGGTGCGATGAGTGATGGTAGTGACAAATGTCGAAAAGCTGAAACAGTATATTCCCATGGTGCACTTTATTGCTGACATAATGGGGGAAAATTGTGAGGTTGTTTTACACGATGTAACAAACCCTGATCATTCCATTATTGAAATAGTTAATGGACATGTTAGTGAAAGAAAGATTAATAGTCCCATTACGGATCTTGCTTTGAAAATATTAAAAGATGAAAGTTATAAAGATCGAGATTATATCTGCAATTATAAAAGTAGATCAAAAAAAAATAAGACGCTCCGTTCTTCGAGCTATTTTATTAAAGATGAAACGAACAAAATCATTGGCATGATTTGTGTTAACATGGATATTTCCGATGTTATAAACGCTCGCAACATTTTGGATCAATTCATCATGATTGACAAACCCAAAAATGATCCTGTCGAGTCATCAAAGCCTACCTTTGATACACATCTTTTTGAGAATTTTGAAGAAAATATTGAGGAACTTCTTTTATCTCTTATTAAAGGGGTTTTAGCAGAGTATGACATTCCACCTGAACGGATGTCACCGCAAGAAAAAATAGAAGTGGTCAAAATACTGAATGAAAAGGGAGCTTTTTTACTTAAAGGCGGCGTAAGCGAGGTAGCCAAATATTTAGACGTATCCGAAGCCACTATTTATAGATATTTAAATAAAATCAAATAATCTGTCTGGATGTTTAGGGAAAACCTAAAAGATTCGGAGGATTCACTTTGCGGTATGTTGTGAATTATTTATGACCCTGTTTCATTTATATCGGGATTTCTCCATCTATCGGTTGAGGTACATTTTCTAAATTACTCCCCTCCCATATTCATACTTCCTATATTGGGGTAGTGACAGCTTCGCTGGTAGTACCCGCAATATGGAAATGTCAAGATTACAATAAGTTATTTAACTTTAATACTTCAAACATACATACCCCCGTCCTTATTTAGATGGGAGTAAATGAGTTGTTAAATTATTTTATAAGGATACTTTAGCAATAAAGTCGTCTAAAAATCTAGTTTTGTTGTACAATCTGGCCCGATTGCTGAACAAAATTAAAAAGCACACATTTTATTTGTTCCAAAACTCGTCCTTTTCTGAACACATGTCATGACGCTTTGAATAACTCTTTTTTGTTACTATTCACGTCATAAAACCCTGTTCATTATTCTACGTCCAATAACCTATTCAAATCTATCTTATTGTAGACTTGAAACAAAGTTTGATCAAACAAATACAAAAAACTTTGATAAATAAATAAATAAATAGAAAGGGCATGTTTTGAAAAAAATTATCAAAACATGCCCTTATACTACTATTAAATTAGATTATTCTTTAAAAAAACGCTAATCATTTTTGTCTTCCTTAATAAACTAACGCACCCGTTAGTTTAAGTGAGGGACATCACAAACAGAATATTAATTCATCTTAACAATATTTTATTTTATTAGGCTATGTTAAAAACTTTGGTTGAATGAAAAAACGCAAAAGATTTGGTTAAATTTAAATTTTAATGGTGGTAGTAAATATTCTATTAGCTATTTTTTAATTTGAAAACGTATATTAGCAAAGCAGTATTCGTTTCTGTGATAAGAAAAAAGTGTAACAACTTGTTTATATTTCAAGTTATCAAATCATACTAAATTAATCCTTTTTTGAACTCAATCTTTCTAACTTTTCTTTATTAATGATAAAATATTTCCTTCCTTTTTTTTCTAATAATCCGTCTTCATGGAATTGGTTAAGTGTGTATAATAAATGTCGATAGCTTACCCCCACGTATTCTGCTGTTTCGGTATGCTTCTCTTGAAAGCATCCATCGTTTTCTATTTGAAGAATATATTTGGCCAATCGATTTTTGAATTCATAATCCTGCATAGCTGTGTAATGATCCGTTCTTTTAAGTAATTTATCACCTAAATATTTTGATAAATTATGGAGGAAAAGATTGTCATTTAACAGATGCTCTTTCGATGAAGCCAATGGAACCGCTAAGCAAGTGCAGTCATTTATAGCCACAACATCTTTTAAATTCTTTTCCACCTCAATCAAGGATAATTCACCAATAAAATCATCTTTCTTTAGAAACTGAATCAGCGCACGTTTTCCATTTTCGTGTACTATATATATTTTTGCCCGCCCATCCAATAATAAAAATAAGTACTGAATATCTTCATCAAAGCGCACTATATATTCATTAGAAGAAAACTTACAAATAAAAGCCTGATGTAAAACTGCTTTCGGAAAAGTTTCTTGAATATCATTATATATATCCACAAAATTTTCAGCGTAATCCTTCAAATTGATTTTTTCCATTTTATCACCTCAATATGAGATATCTCCTATTATTATATTGTTCCTTTCGATATATTACTACCAAGAGGTGGATAAGAATGAACAAATACAAACATATTATTTTTGACTTAGATGATACGATACTTGATTTTCAAGATGCAGAAGAAAAGGCTTTAAAACAAATTATTACGCTGTACGAGTTGCCCTATAACAAACAAACAATTGCATGTTATAAGCGCATTAATGATGGATTATGGCATCAATTAGAGGAAGGCTTGATTTCTCGTGAAGAAGTGCTGACAACGCGTTTTTCACTTTTTTTGAAGGAATTTCATATAGATGAAAACGGAGCAAAAGTTGAAGCTATGTACCGCGAGCATTTAAACCAAGGACATAAGACCGTTACCCATGCACATGAATTATTAAATGCTTTAAGTAAGCAAGATTATAAATTATATATTGGAACAAACGGTGTAGGAAAGACTCAAAGAAAAAGATTAGGAGGTGCCAAGCTACAAGGATATTTTGAACAACTTTTTATCTCCGAAGAAATTGGTTATGAAAAACCGAATCCCCATTTCTTTTACTATATTTTTGATGCCCTGCATACAAGCCGTAAAGAAGAATTTTTAATGATAGGTGATCGTTTAACATCGGATATTCAAGGAGCTATCAATGTCGGAATTGATTGTGTATGGTTTAACCCTAAGAGAAGCATGCCTAAATCATGTTCACCTAAGAGCACATATACGATACCAAATTTAATGCAAATAATGGACTTATTAGAGGAATAATCATGAAAAAAGTAATTCAATCGATTCTACTCTATATAGTAAGTGCTATTGGCATTAGTCTTACATTAAAAGCTGATGTTGGTGTCAGCAGTTATAATGCGATGAATTTATCAATATCTGAATGGACTTCCATCAAAGTTGGCACAATTACATTCATTGCAAATCTCATTTTTCTATTCGGTTATACCTGCCTATGCGAAAAAAAGGATTTTAGAAAATTTACTTTAATGTTCATTTCCATCTTGTTCTTTGGAATGGTTATTAATTTTTTCCTCTATACTATTTTCGGTACGATTTACGTAGAGAATTATTTAGTAAGAATCGGACTATTTATTTTCGGTGCGATACTAGCCGGAGGAACAACAGGCATTATTTTATCATTAGATATTATTCCTTTTCCGATTGAAAGTTTATGTTTACGAATAGCTGAATTAACAAAACGCCCTTTCTCTCAATACAGATATTGTGTCGATTTATTCTCCATTATTCTATCAATAACAATATCACTACTATACAATTTACCAATCAATATTCGTGAAGGAACGATTATCAGCTTCATCTTATTGTCCGGCATTATTTCATATACACGATTGAAATTTAAAAACTATCAACAGAAACCACAAACTCAATAAATAATAACTAAAAAATAACCTCTTACGGTTGAGAATCCAAAAAGGTTATTTTTATCAAACTTTAATATAAATTATCGAACTTTATTCTAAATGATCAATCTTTTTTGTAACACTACAGTTAAACTAACCTGCCCCGTTAGTTCCATAAGAAAAAGCTGTCTTAAAGACAGCTCCAATCTTCAGCTAACGCACCCGGTCGTTCAACAAGGGACCAACCAACATATGTTTTCGCACCTGCATTTATTTTCGAAATTGGAACAAAAAAAGCCAAGATCAAGATATGGTGACTTGTACAGTTAATATTTTTGTGTTCTTTGCAAATTGTGATCATAATAACAAACAATTAATCATCATCCTCAGTATAAGTATGTTTGCTATTAATTAGTGTCTGTAAATCTCCCCTATATATTGTATCTTTCAATTCCTGTATCCTAAACGGAATCAAAGGCGAAAGATAGGGAACACCTAAAGATTTAAGGCTTACCATATAAATTATTTGAATTGTTGCAGCGATGATTAATCCGTTAAATCCAAAAAAATAAGCAATAATCAAAAAAAGAGGTCTTAAAGTATTTTCAGCAGCAAGCAGTCCTCTGTTAGCGAGTAGAAAACTAGAAATAGTTGTTATACCTACTATTATGAGACTAAGTGGATGAATTAGTTTTGCAGTAACAGCTGTTTCGCCTATTACGATTGTTCCAATTAAGGAAAGCAAAATCACTGAAGTTTTCGGAATACGATATGAAGCATCTAATAATATTCTTATGATAAATAAAAGAAGAGCAATTTCCCAAAAGGTTGGTAATAACTCACTTTTAGATATAAGTGTCTTTGAAATTTTGTTAGTTAAATCTCCTTTATGAAAATTTGCTATCGCAATATAAATACCAGGTAAGTATACAGCTAAGAAAAAGCAAATCATTCTTATTATTCGATTTGAAAACCGACCCATTTTTACGTGATATTCATCTGGTGCCTGTAATAAATCCATAAAAAGTGTGGGTGCAATGATAGCACTAGGGAAACCATCTACTATTATTGCTACTCTTCCTTCATATAATGAGGATACAACTCCATCAATTCGTCCTGAAGGTCTTGCTAAATTGAAAATTGTTCTTGGTTTTCCTTCCAATACATCTTCCACCACTTTTGAATTTAGTACATACTTTATTTTTAGACTTTTTAGCCTCTTTCGTACTTCTTTTAAAATTCCTTTATCAACAATGCCTTCTATAAATAATATTGAAACTGCTGTTTTTGAGATTGTCCCAAATTCCATTGCTTCTACACAGAGATCGGGAGTTTTTATTGTACTTCTTAACAAATTAATATTTGTTTTCATTTGTTCTGTTAGCCCAATAACTGGACCCTTTTGTGACCGTTCTCCTAAAGATTCTTCAAGGCTTCTTTCCTTCCAATTAGCTGATGGTATGATAATTCCTTTTCTATACCCATTAATCAATATAATAGTATTTCCTTGTACGATAGCTTCTATTAAGTCTTTGTACTGAGTCGTGATTTTCACATCAGCTGCTTCAATCATTCTTTCGATAATTTGATCACTAAATGATTCATTAAACTTTACAGTCTTGAACGGCTCTAATAATGGTTTGACAACATATTCTTGTATGCGGTCTGTATCAATAATTCCATCCAAATAGACAATGTTTACTTCGAAAGAACTTTTAAAGCCCGTTTTTATTTTTCTAACGATAAGGTCAGATGTATGATGAAATGTATTCTTTATATTGCTAATATTTTCTTGAGAGCATTCCTGCAATTCTTTTTTAATCATTCTATTTCACCCTTAAAGTATTATTCACTTTAGTTTGAGGAAATATCTAAAATTTTATCCGAATTCCACTATTCTGCCCCGTAAGTTCCATAAGAAAAAGCTGCCTTAAAGACAGCTCCGATCTACAGCTAACGCACCTGTTAGTTCATTAAGAAAAGCGAAACTTTTTCAATAATCGTGCCCGTTAGTGAAACTTTATGGATTTTTATTTAAGATAGGTAATTGAATATTTATAAAACATCAGGTAAATGGTGTATGTACATTTCTAATGCATCCGTATTTGCCTCTAAAGTAGTAATAGTCTTATGATTAGGGTTTGTATATATGATAGGATAATCTTTTTCATCAAACTCTTTTCTAATTGGAAAAGCAAGAATTTCTTCGTTTACCGAGTATTCAGCTTGTACTCCTGGTTTATTTCCACGAGCATCTAAACGAATCCAACGATTTAACGTCTTTAGGAAAACTCCATTTAATGTATGTAGAGAATAACCTTCTTCTGGAGTATCAAATATCATTAGCCGTTGATAACAAAAACCAGTTGGGATTCCTTCTGATCTTAATAAAGCTGCTAACAAATTAGATTTTGCATAACAAATACCTTCTTGATATTCAAGTACCTCTGATGCTTTACAAGTAACTCTTTTACTTTGAATATCCCAAGAGTGAGATACTTTATCTCGTACAAATTCAAAAGCTACTTTAACCTTTTCTATTTCTGAAAGTTCGTTGACAAAGATTTCATCAACTTTTTTTTGAATTAAAGGATGTGAATAGTCAACTACATCTAACTCCTTTAAATAATCGGTCAAATCTGAAGACTCAGGTATAAGTTGCATATATACTCCCCACCTCTTATATATTTTAAATAATTATACGATTCTTTGAATATTTATTCAATTACTAACATTCAATTAAATAGCCCAATTGTTGAATAAAGATCAAACAGCACTCTTCAACTATCCTGCCCCGTTAGTTGCATAAAGAAAAAGCTGCCTTAAGACAGCTCTGATCTTCAGCTAACTCACCTGTTATTTGAAGAAGGATGTACTCGAATCAAGGTGTGATAGAGGGTCGTTGAGAATTACACAGTCGAAAATCACATTAATTACCTTCTGCTAAGTAATAAGGTGTTTCGTAACCTTGGCAACCAATGATAGAGTATTTGTTTCCTTCAACTAAAATTTTCTCGCATCCAAATGTGTTAATTTCTCCACTACCGTACTCATCTCTAGTGGTATCCTCAGTAATTTCAAGCTGCTCTCCGTTATATGTTAAATCAGTTAGTATTGGGTCTCCTTCCTTCGTGTAAGTAACCACACGAATACTATCCTTTTCCCTGTTTCTGTATTCTTGATAAATTCTTTTAACTTAGTTTCGTTTTCAATATCACCATTATTTCTATTCACAATATCAGTATCAGAAGGAACAAATTTTTTTGAATCAGTCTCTATATTGGCACAACCAACTATAAGCAAAAACATTATGCTGACAGTTATAAAACTTAAATATCTTATCATAAACTCCCCCCTTTATTTATATGACGTTATAAATTGTTTTACGGTTTCACTTATGCAACTATCCTGCCCCTTTAGTTCATTAAGAAAAAGCTGCCTTAAAGACAGCTCCGATCTTCAGCTAACGCACCTGTTAGTTCAACAAGAACGGGTTAAAAGTTCATCACTTAACCTACATAATTCTCTTGCTTTTTTCTCCTCTAAAAGATCAAATCCAATCTTCTAT
>NZ_JAZHFU010000038.1:0-10852 GCF_036541465.1 Bacillus sp. CFBP9009
CTTCCTCTCCCAGCCTTAGAATCATTATGGACGCACTCAATACATTTTCATTCTTTGTGGTGAATCGCCGATTTTTGCGATTCATGGATGGCTAACGGGTGCGTTAGCTCAAGACCGGGGCTGTCTTTAAGGCAGCTTTTTCTTATGTAACTAAAGGGGCAGGTTAGTGGAATAATTGAAAACTAAAGGGACAAAGGGACATTTGTTAATGTTATAGAAGTCAAAAGATAAAAGTGGAGGTTTCAAATATATGGATGACATTATAAAAACTCTTCAAGACAGAGTAAAGTTTTTGCAAAACGCTACTAAAATTGAAAAACTATCAAAAGGGTACTCTCCCGATAAAAAATATGTGGTTTATGTTGATGATAACAAATTTTTGTTACGCGTATATGATATGGTGGGTCATGAAAAGAAGAAGGCAGAGTTTCAAATATTGAACAAAATGAAACAGTTTAATGTTCAATCATCACAGCCTATTGATATAGGTATTATTGATACATTAAACGCCGGTTATAATATTTACTCTTATATAGATGGTATAGATGCAAAAGAGGCAATACATACACTTAAAGAAGAAGAACAATATAAAATTGGAATAGAAGCAGGTATACAACTATCGAGAATGCATTTATATGAAGCACCTTCAACAGTTAAAGCTTGGTATGACCGAGCGATTTATAAGCATTATAGATATCTAAATGCTTATAAATCTTGTGGTATAAAGATTAAAAATGATGAAAAGATTATTGATTTTATTGAAAAGAATAAACATCATATGAAAAATCGTTCCAATCAATTTCAGCATGATGATTTTCATCTGGAGAATATCATTGTGAAGGATAAGCAGTATGCTGGTGTAATTGATTTTAATAATTTTGATTGGGAAGACCCCTTTCATGACTTTGTAAAAGTAGCATTATTTCAAAGGGAATTAAGCGTTCTATTTTCAAGGGGACAAATTGAGGGATATTTTGGTGGTAGTGTTCCTGAAGATTTTTGGATGCTTTACTCTATCTATACGGGAATGGTTATCTTTTCATCAGTTGTATGGTCTTTACGATTTGCACCAGACGATTTAGATGCAATGATAACACGATTATATGTTGTGTTGGAAGACCACAAAAATTTTGAATTACTAAAACCTACATGGTATGAACCAAACAAGTTTTTAAGTTAACAAGGTGCTTTAATAAGGGAGGGTGCTGCGGCATCCCTTTACTTATCGGGGCAGGTTAGTTGATTTTGAATTGGTAAGATTAAGTGGGCAAGAAGGTGAAAAATTGGATAAGGTTTTTGGAGAAAAAATAGGTGGTCTTGATTATCAAATAAGAAAAGGTGTTTATGCAATAATTTTCAATTCTGCAAAGGATAAAGTGTTAGCTGTCCAGAATTCCAGAGGACATTATTTTTTACCTGGTGGTGGAATTGAAAATGAAGAAAGTTATCAAGAATGCCTTGAAAGAGAAATGTTAGAAGAAACAGGTTATAAAGTATTTTTAGGTTCTTTTATTGGCAATGCGAAGAGATATTTTCAATCCACTAAAAATGAACCCCTACTTAATGACGGATATTTCTACTTGGCAGAATTGTTGGATAAAATGCAGGAACCAATTGAAGATGACCACTTTATAAAGTGGATAAATATTGACAGTGTGAGAGAACTTCTTGTTCACGAACATCATTATTGGGCAGTGAAAGAGGGTTTAAAAGGTTAACGTTTAAAAACATGCTTAATGAACTAACGGGTGCGTTAGCTGAAAATCGGAGTTGTCTTAAGGCAGCTTTTTTTTATGGAACTACCATGAAAATTAACTTCTGTGAGATCCGAAAAATGGCAATAATTAAGTAGACGCAGCTCATTCATTTTTTTAAAAAAGAGGAGAGCGCCTAATCAAAGTGTTTATAGATACGAAAATTGGATTAGGATGCTTCGGTAATTGTCACATTATAACCTAAGTTTTCTACCATGAAAATTAACTTCTGTGAGATCCGAAAAATGGCAATAATTAAGTAGACGCAGCTCATTCATTTTTTTAAAAAAGAGGAGAGCGCCTAATCAAAGTGTTTATAGATACGAAAATTGGATTAGGATGCTTCGGTAATTGTCACATTATAACCTAAGTTTTCTAGTCTTCGAACCGAATGGCGTACAATTGATACTTGTCTTTGTTTATCAAAGTAATCTTCGCCTAAGTCGACATACATTTCTTTTCGGGTTAGAAGGTAATATGCGATTCGCAACATCGCATGGGCAACTACAATTGCTGCCTTTTTCTTTCCTTTTCGTCCGGCTGTGCGTCTATACAGTGCACCGAGATAGTTTTTTGACCCTCTTACTGATTGAGCTGCTTCTGTTAATGCGGATCTTAAATACTTATTTCCCTTTTTAGATCTACTAGATTTCCTTTTACCTGCGCTTTCATTGTGTCCAGGGACCAAGGCTGCCCATGAACATAAATGTGCGGCAGTCGGGAATTGGTTTCCAACGTCCGTACCAATTTCAGCTAAGATTTGCTCAGCCATTCTTGTGGCGATACCAGGTATTGAATCAAGTCGTTCTATATCGTCCTGATAAGAGCTTACTCTTCGAGCTATCTCTTGATCCAACATTTCAATTTGTGCACTTAAAAAATCAATGTGAGTCAAAATGGTTTTCAACATTAATCGTTGGTGTGGATTTACATATCCTTTAAGTGCTAATTCTAGTTCTTCTTTTTTCCGCTTCATTGTACGACGAGCGAAGTTTGCTAGTTTTTCAGGATCGTCTTCACCATTCGCAATCGCTCTGAGCATATCCTTTGATGAAACGCCCATAATATCAGAAACAACTGAGCCAAGTTTGATATTGGCTCCTTCTAAAACCTTTTGAATCCGATTATGTTGTCTGGCTCTTTCTTCTATAATACTTCGGCGATAGCGTACAAGTTCCCGCAGTTCTCGTTGATTCCGATCTGGAATAAAACTTGCTTTTAGTAATCCATGACGAAGCAGTTGGGCTATCCATTCGGCATCTTTAACATCCGTTTTACGTCCCGGAAGAGCCTTCATGTGTTGAGCATTTACAACTAAAAACTCAATTCCTTCGGACTCTAACAAGTTAACAATAGGTTTCCAATAAACACTGGTGCTTTCCATCGCTACGTGAGTACAATTATTTTCCTTAATCCAGTCCAATAACTTTAATAAAAAAACAGTCTTTGTAGAAAACGTTTGAATCTCCTTTCCTTCTTTTGTCATAATGCAAGCAGTGATACTGTCCTTATGGACATCCAAACCACATGCTCTTTCAATGATTACATCCATTGAAATCTTCCTTTCTAGGCTTGAAAATTGGAGGCTGGTGCAACAATCAGAATTAGGATTAATCTACCATAAGTGCTTCCCGTAAGGGAGCGACAGTTTGTGGTGCACCGTGGTCGTTGGAGTCAGACTAACGGATGGGCTCTAAGGCACCATAGTTCATCGACCTTCCTCTCCCAGCCTTAGAATCATTATGGACGCACTCAATACATTTTCATTCTTTGTGGTGAATCGCCGATTTTTGCGATTCATGGATGGCTAACGGGGCAGGTTTGTTGAAGAAGGAGTACTTTAACCAACCCTAGAATAAATAACAAATTGAATTTTTAATGTAGGCTAACGGGTGCTTGGGAACAAGATGATTGTCACTGCGGCGGTTTTTTTCTTATCCACTAAAGTGCAGTTTAACGCAGCCTCAGGATTAAACTTATGTTCGTTTTGGATTTTAGTCTAATCTCAGTATAAAGAACGCTAACCGAAATGATTAATGTTCTATACATGATGGATGAGAACATGCAGGTGGCGGATATCTGGTGATCACAGTATTCGATTCAAAAAAACGATCTCTGATTATGCGAAAGCACAGACGCTTTTAAAGTAAGACTGAACGATACGATTACGAGGGTCAGTCACAGTGTTTTAATATAGAGTTGGAGTCGGAGGAGAACAATGGAAGTTAACAATATCTCTTAAAGCAACCGAATAATTATTCCATCTTCCGCCGAAAAACCTATATCCATAAACTCTTGATTCCCCGACAGTCGTCAAATAAAACCAGAAATTGTCTCCGTTTCTAAGCCACAAGTACGTAAAACGATACAAACAATTTTGAAGACCCCAGGGACTCAGGGCAGATGGCATTTGTCGTGTATATACCATAATTCGAGGTTCACTCCTTATTGAAATTAGACTTATATCCAAGTTTATGTTCAGGGTCAAAGCTTGGATTGGATGTATGCCTAGTAGCCCACCTAAATTCAAATATGATTGAAGAAGCTTATATGAAATTGTTTAAGGATAGGCAATTATTTTTATTGAGAACGGTATCTCTAATCCAAAGGAAATTATGAACAGTTTAAATAAGCCCTGGAGTTGTTCAACTAAACGGTGCGTTAGCTGAAGATCGGAGCTGTCTTTAAGACAGCTTTTTCTTATGGAACTAAACCAGCTAATAGTTTGTCAATATTTTTCATTAAAAACTAAAAATCCTTCATGCTATACTAAAAAAGGGTATACCTAATAACCCTCCATTTTCTTACAATTGGAAGGTTTTGTTTTATTTAGTTAGATATAGGTCTTATGCTGTATCTTGGAAAGTCGTTTTGCTTTTTAACAGGGCAAAAATCCAATGTAAGAGCTTGTTAACACATGCGATTACAGCTACTTTAAAAGGCTTTCCTTCTTCACGCTTCTTGTCGTAAAACTCACGCATTTTTTTGTTGCGAGGGATGACTTCATCAGTCGTTTTCTTCTTGCGACAATCGCGAATAGCACAACGAACTGCCATATATAAGGCATGGCGAAGTCTGCTAGATCCTCGTTTTGTGATCCGATTCTTGGTGGCAGTAAACTTACCAGATTCGAATACACTAGGATCAATTCCAGCGAAAGCTACAAGCTTCTTAGGATTGTTAAATCGATCTATCTCACCAATTTCAGAAATAATCGTTGCCGCGATCTTTTCTCCGATACCTGGGATAGATTTGATGATATTATATTCTTCAACTTCTTTTGCGAGAGCATCTATCTCTGTCTCTAACTTCGATAGGTGCTCTTTGTATTGAAGAATAATGTTTATAAATATACTAAGACTCAAAATATGACTCTGATACAAAGTCTTTTCAAACGGATTTTGGTTTGCTGCAGCTTTGAGTTCAATAGCTTTTTCATTAGCCCATCTGTATGAGCGACTTTTACATAATTGAGCGATTTTGTCAGCTATTGTTTCTAAACTTGCCTCTAATATGTCTTCAGATGAGGGAAACTCTGAAAGAGTTAAGAGTGATACTACTGAATATAAGTCACCGAAAACCCCTCTATATTCGGGGAAGACTTGGTCCAAAATGGCTTGAAATTGTAGCTTTGTTTGGATCAATACGCCAGTTATATTCTCGTGCTGTCTTGTAAGATTCCGAAGGTTTAATAGTTGAACTCCACGTTTTTTATATGGCTCTAGGTCTTATTTATAAAACAGCTCGCAGAGCTGGTAAGCATCAACCGCATCTGTCTTTACTTTCCTAAGACTTGAACTTTTAGCCTTATAAGAAATCAGTGGATTAATGATGATCAATAAATACCCACGGTCCTCCAAGTATTGAACAACAGAGGAATGATAATGTCCTGTTGCTTCAAGGACGATAGGTGGTTTCTTACCTGTTTCTCTCCTTACTTCATCCAGAAATTTTTCAAGTAAACCAAGACCCTCAACAGTATGAGAAACTTTAAAACTCTTACGATATGGTTTGCCTTTATCTAAAAATGCCTGAACTTGACTTTCCCCTTTTGAAACATCCAGACCAATGACTGGATTCATTCAAACTCCTCCTCCTAAACTAATAATTTGCCAGTACCCCTAATTCCTCCATGCAGTGTCACAGCTTCGCTTGTTATACGAGATCTAAGTCCCAACCAGCCTCAATCATGTTTCTACAAGTAGGGGGCGAACGGTTTAGTTGACGGGGTCAAAGCCCCACGGGCAGTTACGTTCTACCCTGGCTACTGTTATAGTAAAACCAAATAAAAAATGGTCAACCAGAAATATCTGGCTGACCTTATAATACGAACGGGGCAGTTTAGTTGAACAATCGTCATTAGCCTGGTTCAACATTCGGGCTATTTAATGGAGTAAGAGGTTGGATATTACTTTACTTTTTTATGTAGCTAACATTGTTCTAAAGTAGCCGAAAAAGTTGATTTACCAGCGATGTATAAAATCCTACATAAAAAAGTTCCTTTTACTCCTTGACTCCAAAATTTAACCTATATCACGACTTAATTAGTTATGATGCAGTTAATTATTCTTTTTATATTATTGATTTATTTAACAATACCATGTTGGATAATCTCCACATCTACCTTTGATTTGAATTTAACATCTTTAAAATAGTTTGTCTTATCTTTTTCTTTCCAGCTATCATGGTGAAAAGCGATCAGTCTTCTTCCAATACCAAACGCATCACAGTTGGCTTCTTGTAGTTTTTTAATCACTTCTTCAGCATTATTAGTAAAGATATTTGATAATTTTTTGTTTAGTTGATCAACTTTCTTAGGTACATTCCCTATAGGATATTCTTCTACTATTACTTTTAAATGTAAGTTTAAATTTACAAAAACTTCTCCTCTGTCATTCACAGAAACATTTAACTTCCGTTTAATATGATCGACATTCAGAGAAATAAAATTCTTCATTTTTAATTCTTCATTTCCGTTTACATTTTGTGTAAAACGCGCATATTTCCCTTGCTTATTATTTAGTAAAAGAAAAAGAGTGGATTCTACTTGGGATAGAGTTCCTGATAATTTCCTTTCATCAAATAATGCTACACCTGCCACATCTATAGTAGTACCATTACGACCTATCTTTAATAAGGGAAGGACAATATCTTCACCTGGATCAAGTATCTCTGAAGCCAGAGTCTGGATGCTTTCTTCAGGAATGATTGTATTTGTTTCAGTACTTCGGATTAGATATAAGATGTTTTGACTAATGTTTGATTCTACTCTAGGTTGAATACTGAGTGTATCAAATGCTTTTCCTTTTACAACTGCTAATTTAGCACTTAAGGAACTTCGGGGATCGCGCCAAATTACATCTAAAGAAGGATAAATGTCACCTTTTGCAAATTGTTCACCGAATAATACAAGTTTATTTTTCGAAGAATCTAAATTACCGGGTATCTCTGTATTTAATTTCATGCGTCCTTCTCTTGGAGTATTTGCCACTGTAGATAAATTTTCACTATTAATAGCTTCAGTTTCTTGTCCTGAATCCATTGAGTTTCTATATATATTTGGTATTGCAAATCCTAATAAAAATTCCCCTTCATCAGTCTGATCAAAAGTTATAGTTTGTATTAAAGTAGCATCTTTCATTAAATTTTGATCCCAGCATCCTGTTATTAACAATAAACATATACTAATCATAAATAACCTTTTGATTTTCATACATTATAATCTCCATGTCTTTTATTAGGAAGGAAAAATGAAAGCAAAAATAAACATAATGGTATGACCACAATAAAGCTAAAATGTGCAGGTTCCATAAGCTTATTAAATTTTTCAAGGTCAGTTTCATTGTCGGGAAGAAGAGCAATAATAAAAATAATCCCGGCAGTGTATGGAAGAAATGCAGCATGATTGGCACGTTCAAAAAGGTATTTAAGGCCATGTGAAGAAAGAAAAAGCCAGGTAGCAATAGATGTAGCAACAGATATTATCCAGATAGATAAGAAAAATAAATCGATTCGTTCGATGATTTGAAAGGAATAGGCTTTGATCATATACAATAAAGGCTGTGGAGTAAGATATAGATCTTGCCTAGTTTCGAAAAAGACCAGACTAGCAAACACCAGATATGTATAAAATAGAGTTACGAAAAGATGGGCAGATGAAATCGCAATTAGTTTACGGGTATCAGATGCTTTTACATAAGGGTAGAGAAAAAGCATAAACTCAAACCCTAACATCGAAAATGTTGCTTCTTTAGAACCCTTTATCATATTTGATATGCCGGATTGACCAATTGGCAATAGATATAGAAAATTAGCATCTTTTAGCGAATATGTAATTAGACCAAATAGAATAATTAACATTGGAGTAACGAGTACATAAAAACGAGCCATGCTTCGTAAATTATCTTTCACAAGATATATGCAAACCCCTAACATTAATAAAATTAATATCCAGTTTGGCGTCCTTTGTAAGATCCATATATCGATGATTTGACTAAAACGGGATAAAACTAAACTGCCAGTAACAACAAAGTACAGAATGTAACATAAAATGATGGCCTTTCCTAGCTTTTTCCCTAGTACATGAGGAATGATTTCATAAATTGTTAAGGATGGAAATTTTCTGCAAAGCCCCCATAAGACCAAAATAATGGCTTGTACGATTAGTCCTGCAATTAAAGTAGATATCCACCCATCATTCTTAGAAATTAACGAGACATCATGAGGTAATGATAAAATTCCAACTCCGATTTGAGATTGAATGATCATAAAAAAAAGCTGTGTTTTTGAAATACTACTTTCTTTTGTTATCATTGGATTTCCATCCCCTTGAAAGTTTTTGTTGTTTAATATGTTTAGGATGTGAATCTAAAGGTCGTGTATTCAATTTCCAAATTGGCAAACGCAAAAAAGTATCCTTGATGTCTTTTATTCTAAGTGGAGCAAGTGGAGCAAAGTAGGGCGTACCAAATGACTCTAACTTGCATAAATGAGCTAAAAGCACAATAAAACCAAAGACTATTCCAACGAATCCAAATGAGGCAGCCAGAAACATAAACGGAAAACGTAACAATCGAACTGCATCGCTCATTCCATGTGATGGAACACAAAAAGAAGAAATAGCAGTTAAGGCAACAACGACAATCATTGTAGTCGAGATAAGCCCTGCTTGAACGATGGCGTCCCCAATAACAAGGCCTCCAACTATCCCAATTGTTTGGCCAATTCTTGAGGGAAGACGTATTCCAGCCTCGCGAATCAACTCAATGGTTAATTCCATAAGTAATGCTTCGATTAATGGAGGAAAAGGAATTTTATTAATTGAACTTCCGACAGGGTTTACAAGTTCGTCAGGCAGCACTTCAAAGTGAAATGCAATAACAGCAATATAAAAAGCTGGCAATAGAATCGAGATCAAAAAACTTGCATGTCGAATTGAACGGATAAACGTACCAATCATCCATCGAGAATTATAATCGTCAGGTGATTGATAAAAAGCAAAAAATGTAACCGGCAAAAGTAAAGCAGTTGGGTTTCCATCCATGAAGACAGCAACTCTACCTTCATTTAAATGTCCAATTACACGATCTACTCTTTCTGTATTTAATAATTGAGGAAAAGGTGATATTGTAGAATCTTCTATTAATTCCTCCAAGAATCCAATATTTAAAACGTTATCCATCGAAATGGATTTTAATCTGCGTTCAAATTCATAGATTACTTCTTCATTTGCAAGATTATTTAAATACACAAGTGCTATTTTTGATTTAACTTGTATTCCAACTGGGAAATATTTCATGCTCAGATTAGGACTTTTCATTGTTTTTCTAAGTAAATGAAGGTTCGTTAAAAGGTTTTCAATAAATCCATCATGAGAACCCTGAACAATCTTTTCGTTTTCTGGTTCTGTAACAGAACGGTCCTTAGACATAGAGACATCAACCAAAAAAAGCTTTTCATAACCATCTAAACTCAAAACACAAGAGCCTTTTAAAAGTGCATCCTCGACCTGATTGAAAACTGTTGAAGCCTGAAAATTAGTATTAAGCATCTTTTGAATTGTTTCTGAATTCGATAGTAAACAAGGTTTCAAAGCGTCTCTTTGTATTTTTTCCTTATCTACCATAGTTTCGAGATAAATAAGTACACCTCGTACTGTTTCCGTTTTGAATTCCTTTACAACTAAATCTTCTGTGTTAGAAAAGATTTGTTTTATTGTGGAGATATTTTCATTAACTTTAGAGAAAACTTCTTTAGAGGGTTGAGGTATTTGCTTTGAAGGAGGATAGTCATTATTTACCTTGTTATATTTTAATAAATGTTTGATGAACTTCATTAAATTTAAGCTCCTATATTTATTTATAGGATATTTTCTCCAATAATTATTAATGTATGTACCAAATAATAATATTGAATGGATTTTGATACGATTCCTTGTCTAAACCTTCATTGTTTAATTAAACAGCACGAGACAGTCTTGTTATTGAATTAAATAAAGGCTAGCCTTGCAACGAATGATTATAGTTGCTGGGGTTGCGTAAAATAATTCTTAAAAACTTATAATAAGATTAAAATTTATAAGGAGTAAGTAAAAGCGCTTTAATTGTAGAAAGCACAGAAATAATTAATAAAAGAATTCAATTTGATAGATAGCATGTGTTAAAAGCTAAGTATCAACCTAAACGAAAGTTGACACTTAGCTTTTATTTATCCTTTAATACATTTATGTAGAATTATTATGTGATTAAATAATAAAGTTATTTTAAATAATCAAGGAACATTACTTCATTTAAAGGGCGCGATTGCTGAAGATAGTCATCGCTCTTTGCATATTGAAGAATTGGGCAGTTTAGTCGAAGCTTAACATCAAGCGTTGACCGATCTTACGATTCTGGTGGTATTTCATTATGGGTCTTTTTTTCGTAGATTGACTCCTTATTTAGCTAACGGGTGCTTTACTTCAATAAGGAAGGTTGCTGAGGCAGCCTTTTTCTTATGGCACTAACGGGGCAGTTTAGTTGTATAAGAAATTTCTATAAGTCCTAATTTATCTATTTTTCCTGTTTTATTTTGGCAAGTCATTCACTTCATATGCAACC
>NZ_JAZHFU010000039.1:0-521 GCF_036541465.1 Bacillus sp. CFBP9009
GGAGGGTTATTAGGTATACCCTTTTTTAGTATAGCATGAAGGATTTTTAGTTTTTAATGAAAAATATTGACAAACTATTAGCTGGTTTAGTTCTATAAGAGGTAGCATCAGGAAATGGTATAGATTAACGATTAAGTAAACTGAATGAATAAAAGTTTTTGAGATGCATTAAAAATATTCTTGTTTAAGTCACAAAACTGAAGGTTTCACTGAGTTTAAACTTTCAGATGTAAACCCAGTGGCAAATAGATCTATGGAACTACCAAGTAAAATATTTGAATAATCTGAAAACTTTAAGTATAATAAAAAAAAGGTCAAGGAGTTGGTTTCCTATGGAAAGGAATTTGGTTAATACGCCACCACAACCTGAAGTAAACGCCAAGGACTCTGAATTTGCTGAAATGGTGTTAAACAACGCCCTTCGTAATTTCCGAAAAGAGCAAATCCGAAAAGAGATTGACCAATCATTACAGGACCGAAACAAAGAAGAATTCCTACGATTAACTGGGGAATTGAAAAAT
>NZ_JAZHFU010000039.1:590-10708 GCF_036541465.1 Bacillus sp. CFBP9009
ATCTTCAAACGAAGATCCTTTTTAGCTGCTTGTTCAATTAAAACGCCCGATTGCGGAAGAACAAAATAATGATAATAATTGCTGCCTTTAGCTTCTTGAACTAACGCACCCGTTAGCTTAAGTACAATAATTCACAATCTTACTTTTTTAGATAAAAACTATTACTAAAAGTTTTATATTGTATAAATATTTTAAATATGTAAAAAAGCTTACTCAAAGAGTAAGCTTAACCTCTATAAACACTATCACATGTTCCAGGTTTTGGTTCATAAAAACAATGGTCTTTAAATTGACCAGTATGAGGTTGATCATACCATGTTGGAGGGCATGGAGCATATGGATTAAAATACCAAAGAGCATATCTAGCCGGATGCTGTCTCCAGTGCTTCAAATTCTGTTCTGCTAATCTTCTTTCAATACCTCTCGCTCTTTGATAAAATACATTCCCTTTTTGAACAGCTTCAAAAGAATAATTTCCTCCTTGTACTTGATAAATGACTTGTGGAATTGTTCTTAAACCTTTAAAGTCTAAACAATTAGCTACAAGACGATTCACAATTACATTTCCAACATATAACATTCCTAGTTGTCCTTCACCTTCGGCTTCTGCTCTCATCATCCTTGCCATTAAGTCAACGTCTGAACTTCGGTAGTTTGCTCTTGTCATTTTTCCACCCCAAAAATATTGTATGAAAAATAGCCTACAGTCATGTCATTATTTATGTAATATAAATGCTTAGTTATAATAACTTACAGCTTTTAAGTAAAATGAAAACTATTGCATTCTTTTTTCCCTTTAATTCAACTATCCTGCCCCGTTAGTTCCATAAGAAAAAGAGCTGCCACAGCAACCCTGTTATTGATGTTAAGCACCCGTTAGTCTAGTATATTAATATTTATTGCTTGTCATCAGGTTCTTCCGTATTACCCATGTTTTTTTGATTTTTACTAATATGATTGGCTATAAATAAAAGCAAACCAAAACTCCCGCCAACGAGTACCCCGAAACCTGAACCAACAGCTACCCATTCCAAGGCGTAAAAAACAATCACACCGAGAAGAACATATGAAAAAACAGTATCTATCTTTATCAAATCTAACCTTCTCCTTTACTGCTATATAAATTTCATATCATTTGCATTTTGACTAATTAGCTACATAAGCACAGCTTAAGCATGATATTGTAGCAAAAAGTATTCTACCGTATTAAATGACCTGAAAGTAATGAACCAAGCAAAGGTACATGGAATGGACAGATAATAAATATTTATTAAGCACCCTAAAATCATTACGTACTTTATGAATCTTTTCTTATTAAGAATTGACAAAAATAGTCCAATAACTGGTAATATAATAACTGCTATTTGTATCGTTATATTAACGAAATTGTGCATCCTCAAGGGCTAACATTCATCATCCCCTTACTATGGATGAACAAAAAAGTTCCTGATAAGATCCAAATTAAACTAGTAATATATATATATATAATACATTTCTCATCTATTCTCCCTTTTAAATTCGAGTCCCATATCTTCTAGTAAAACTTTAACACATAATTCCATTTATTTGATAAAAAATTCCCTGAATTATCCTGCCCCTTTTACGCCACAAAAAAAAGGCTGCCGCAGCAACCTTCCTTATTACAGTGACTAATCAATTCATTTTTCTAATGCCATATTAACGGCTTCAATGGCATGTATTACAGCCGTATTAAATAATGGCACTTCTGAATCCTCTGGTTTTATTAGTAATCCAATTTCTGTGCAGCCTAGTATTATTCCTTCCGCTCCATCATCAACTAACCCCTTGATTACGTTTTTGTAATAATCCCTTGATGATTGTTGAATTTTCCCTAAACATAATTCTTCATAAATTACTTTATTGATGACTTTTCTATCCCCATCATTTGGTATCAAAACCTTGACATCATTAGACTCAATTCGTGTTTTATAAAAGTCTTGCTCCATCGTATATTTAGTGCCAAGTAAACCAACCGTACTGATTTTGGACTTTTGAATTTGTTTTGCTGTTGAATCAGCAATGTGTAAAATCGGTAAACTGACTTTTTCTTCAATATATCCAATCACTTTATGCATCGTATTTGTACAAATTACAATCATTTCGGCACCTGCCTTTTCCAAAGACAGAGCCACATCGCCTAATAAATTACCGGAGCTTTCCCAATCCCCGTCTGCTTGGTAGCGTTCGATTTCTTCAAAATCCACGCTATATAAAATGCACTTGGCTGAATGCAATCCTCCCAATTTGGCTTTTACTTCTTCGTTAATGATTCGATAATATTCTAACGATGACTCCCAGCTCATACCGCCAATAAGACCAATAGTTTTCATGAATATTCCCCTCTTCATTTGAAAATAGCTTACTTATTAGTCGAAAAACTCCATATGTGCTTTTTCTTGTTTGTAGTAATCTATTCTATTTTGTAAAGTACCTGTATGAAACTCAAACTTATGACCATCAGGATCAGTGAAATAAATGGATTTCATATCTTTTTCATCTCTTGGACGACTTGACAGGATATTTACATTCAATAGCTTTAGTTTCTCGTACATGTTCATAAAGTCAGCTTCTTCTATGGAAAAAGCGATATGTGTGTATGATTGGCTTATTTCATTACGGGGAATATCTTTTTCTACATTCAGGGCAAGCCACATTCCATTCAAATCAAAATAGGCAGTGTTTCTCCCCTTAACTAACAATTTAGCATCAAAAACTTTTTGATAAAATTCTATGGAACTCTCTAAATCAGAAACTGAAAATAAAAAGTGATTCAAACCTTTTATAGACACATAACCACCTCATATTAAGATTGCCTTTTATTCGCCATTAGACGCTTATAGAGAGGATACCCGAACATGTAATACCCGGAAAATGACAGCAGGATTAAGGATAAACCGGTCATTGTGAGGATACTGTATCTATACCAATCGCCAAAGAAGGATCCATCATGCAAAGTAATCAGGAAAGTCGAGTAATCTGGATTTGTGGATAACACTTTTCCTGTACTTACATCTATTTGAACACCTTGACCGTTATTAAAGCGAACCTGGTACACATTTGCACTTGGTCTATATTCAATTCTAAATATATCTTCAACCGAGTCCGCACCTGGAAGATCCTGAGACGTAGCAATGGACACTACCTTCTCCATAGGTATCGCTTGATCTGGACTCGCCTCTTTCCCCGTCCTTAACTCATCAGCCACTCCGAGTGGTATCATATAAACAAGTACGAGGCCTGTGACTGCGATGAACATAAAAAAAACGGATAAAACCAAACCAGTCCATTTATGTATTTTTCGGCTTAATTGATACAACTTTACAGATTTCGACAATTCCATCACCCCTTGACTACTTTTCAAAATAAAATTTTCTTCATAACCACCCTATCTTCATTTACAACATAATCATTTTTCAGATAAAATGCTTCTGCAAGACCGTCATTAGCCGTTAATAAATATAGACTTTTAATCTCTCTCTTCTGCAGTTCATCTTCTAAAGAATGAAGCATTTTTGAGCCATGCCCTTTGCCTTGCAATTCATTATTCACACATAGTTCTGCCAAATAATAAGTTAAACCTTGATAAGACACCTTACTATTTCCAGCAACAAAACCAACAGGATTTTGATCAACATGAAATAAAAAGCCAAGAAATTTAGGTGTATGCAATAAGTCGGAAAGTCTCTCTTTAGCCGTTTCATATGTCCATCTTTCATTCCATGGTTCACGATTAAAAACGTTCATGTAGAGTTCGATACATAGCTCCAAATTTCCCGATGTCAGTGGTACCATTTCTGTCATTTTCACGCTTCCCTTCTATTTTCATTAAAATTTTGTATATTAATCCAAATTATATCTTATCTTTGTTGAACTAACCTGTTCCTATAGGACCATAAAAGAAGAGCTGCCTAAGAAGCAGAAAATACCTGAAACACCAGACAACTACAGAATCATGAAGGAGAATACAATGAGCAGATTAGATAATTATGAGGTTTTAAATCAACTGAAATACATTGATGGCATTACTATTATCGATAATAAAGGGACAATCTTATTTACAATCAAATTTAATCCTATATTTCACTCTGAAATTCTCGAACGAGAGCAAATATTAGGAGAAAGCTTGTTTTCTGTATTTCCTACGTTAAATGAAAAATCGAGTACGTTATTAAATTCATTGAAAACAGGGCGTCCTATTTTTAAGGGTAAACAAGAAATTGTTGATTTTATGGGACGAAAAATTGAAACCGCAAATATCTCTTTACCGATCAGGGCCCATGGGAAAATTATCGGAGCAATTGAATTGTCGAAAGAAAGAAAAAAAGAAGATTCATTTCCTACTAATGTAATCGAGATCAATTCGGAAATATTTAAAGGAGATAAACAATTACTGGAAAATATTCGACCTGAACGAGCAAAATATAGACTAAAAGATATTATTACTGATAACGAACAAATGAAGAATTTAAAGCGTTTAACCGAAAAAATCGCTAAAGGAAGCTCACCCGTCTTTATTTATGGTGAAACAGGAACAGGAAAAGAATTATTTGCCCAATCACTGCATAATGCCAGTAAACGTGCAGAAAAACCTTTCATTGCGCAAAACTGTGCAGCCATTCCGGAAGCCTTAATTGAAAGTATTCTGTTCGGGACAATAAAAGGAAGTTTTACAGGAGCAGAAAATAATCCAGGTTTATTTGAAATCGCAGAAGGAGGAACCATTTTTCTAGATGAAATTAACTCAATGCCCATTCATCTCCAGTCCAAGTTATTAAGAGTACTTCAGGACGGATATATTCGAAGGCTAGGAGATAGAAATATTAGAAAAGTTGATGTACGAATAATCACGGCGTCCAATAAACGCCCTGAAGATTGTGTAAAGGATAAAGATATGCGGCTTGATTTATATTACAGATTATGTGTAATGACGCTCAACATTCCGCCATTACGTGAACGGAAAAATGATATTAAGCCTTTATTGGATTTCTTCATCTCTAAATATAATGTACTGCTGCACAAAAATATTACCAACGTATCGAAAGAGGTATATGACTTTCTCTTGAGGTACAACTGGCCAGGGAATGTACGGGAGTTGGAACATATTGTTGAATTTGCGATCAATCAAATAGATGAATGGGAAGATACACTTCAAATGAAAGATATTGAAGAGCGTGTTAAAAATTTCATTAGACATAGTGAGGAAGAGTTTCAGATTGAACCATTAAAAGATGCTGTTGCCCGATTAGAAAAGATAATGATCGAAAAAGCGATCAATCAAACAAAAAACAACGTATCTCAAGCAGCTAAATTACTCGAAATCCCAAGACAGACTCTGCAAAATAAGATCAGATTGTACGAAATAGTGCCCAAAAGCTAACAATAGACAAATAAACGATGTAGAAAGTGCCCAAAATTTAACATCTATTGCTTAAATATTAACAATCTAATGATTTTCATTATCTAAAATCGATATTTTCATAACGGGAAACTCTTATTTTTCTGCATAAAACAGCGGAAAATGATGAGTTCCCTTGGCATGCTTCTTGCTAAGTTTACAGATGTAACACAAGGCATTTCCTCTCTATAAAAAATAGGAAGAAGGGGTTTAGTTATGAAAATTGGTATGCCAAGGGAAATCAAAGCTGGAGAAGATCGCGTTGTATTTACGCCAATAGAAACTGCTGAGTTAGTTGGAGATGGGCATTGCGTGTTAATCGAGACAGAAGCTGGTTTTAAAGCTGGCTTCACTGATGAGGAGTATATTAAAGCAGGCGCACAAATCAGACCGACCATGGACGAAATATATAAGGAAGCTGACTTTATTGTAAAAGTTAAAGAAATTTCACCCGAAGAATATGAGATGTTAAGGGAAAATCAAATGATCTTCGCCTGCCTCCATCCGGCTTCAAACAGAGAAGAAGTGGACGTATTAATTAAGAAAAAAGTGATTGCACTTACGGCAGAAGATTCCCATAGATACGGTTCCCCGAATTGTGAAGTTGCAGGCAAATTAGGGGCTTTAATGGGAGCTTATCATTTGCTTAGTATAAATGGAGGAAACGGACAGCTTATATGCGGAGTTGGTGGCGCATCGGGAGCGAATGTCTTGGTACTTGGAGCTGGAATTGTTGGAAAAGCTGCTACAGAAATTGTTTCCGCCTTAGGTGCTGACGTTACCCTAATGGACATTAATATAGGTGCATTAAGGCATTGTCAAGAGATTTTCCCTAAAAATGTAAACACAATGATCTCCAATCAACAAAGTATTAAGAAACTCCTTCAAGATATAGACTTAGTCATCAATTGTGTAAAATGGCCAAAACATAGAAATGATCATTTAATTACTAGAGATATGTTAAAAATCATGAAAAAAGGTTCAGTGATTGTAGACATCAGTGCGGATGTAGGCGGGGCAATTGAAACCTATAAACCGACAACACATGCAGACCCTACTTATGTGCTAGATGGCGTCATTCATTACGGAGTGGATAATATACCAGGAGCTGCACCTCATACTACCTCTAAAGCCTATGCTGCATCCGTGCTGCCGCATATCCGATCCATCGCGAACAACGGTGTAGCGGAGGCGTGCAGGAGAGACGGGTACTTAAGAAGAAGCTTAACCGTATATAAAGGAATTCTTACACATGAAGAAACGTGTGTTGTTCAAGGCAGAGAATTTACATTGCCGGAAGATGCATTGGGTTTAACGGATTGCAATGATCTCGATTTTGTACCTAATGCTACAACTACAAAATTATCAATTAAAATGAGTTAGTGCCCATCAACTATTTTATAAGAAAGAAAAGTGTTAAGGGGGGAGTACAATCCATGAATGACAGTGAAAATAAGGTTACATTAAAGATTGCATTGCTGACTATTCTTGTATTAATAACGGTTTTATCAATCGGCAACGGCATTTTGAAACTGCCTACTGATATAGTTTTTATTGTCGCAACCATCGCAATTTCTCTCGTTCTATTAACCCAGGGATTTAAAGGCAAGGAACTGCAAGAATATTTTGTTGATGGTTGTAAGAAATCATTGCTAGTCGTGTTGATTTTAATGAGTGTAGGAATGGTTATTGGTTCCTGGATTGTTTCGGGAATTGTTCCCTCTATTATTTTTTATGGGCTAAAATTATTGTCTCCCACCGTGTTTTTAGTATCAGGTTTTCTGATATTATGTGTTACGTCCTTTTTTATCGGCAGCGCTTATGCATCTGCTGGAACACTTGGAGTCGCATTTATGGGCATCGGCTATGGAATGGGAATACCACCGGCATTAACTGCAGGCATGGTTGTATCAGGGGCCATATTTGGAAATAAAATTTCGCCATTTGCCGACACTACAAACTTGGCTGTGGCTGTTACGGGTGTTGAACTCACGAGCCATATTCGGTCCATGCTTTATTCCGTTCTCCCCATACTAGTCATCAGTACTATCTTGTATGGAATTCAAGGAATGAAGTTTTCCCATAATTCGTTGGATGTGACCAAAATAGATTTAATTACAGATACGTTGTCTAAACACTTTGTGATCAGTCCCTTTTTACTGCTTGTACCGGTTTTAACGATTTTATTAGCTGCCAAGAAAGTTCCTCCATTAATTGCCTTGTTAATATCAGCATTAAGCGGGGTGATTGCTGCTGCTTTAATTCAAACAAATTATGATATAAACACCATTTTCACCGCATTATCCAAAGGGTTCCAAATACAGACCGGGGTGGAACAAGTCGACAACTTACTTAATAGAGGCGGTATAGCAAACATGATGCCGACTGTTACACTATCAATTTTAATTCTCGGTTTTGGAGAGATATTACAAAAAACAGGTATTGTAAGTGCTATTCTAGGCAGTATTAAGAATGCAATCAAAAGTGCACGAAGTCTAGTATTAACAACCTTATTTTCAGGATTAGTTACAGATATGCTTACAGCAAGTCAGTATATGTCCATTATATTGCCTGGTCAAATGTTTAAATCCGCCTATAAAAAACATAACGTATCGCTAACCGTTCTTTCTCGAACGTTAGAAGATGGCGGAACCATGTTTTCCTATCTCGTTCCTTGGTCGTTAACTGCCATTTATTTATCAGGGGTATTAGGAGTCTCGACTTTGGATTTTTTCCCTTTTGCTTATCAAGCCGTCTTAACACCTATTCTTGCAATAATCTACGCAATAACGGGATTTGCAATATTTAAGGAAAAAGGAAACTTGAATGAGGATAAAGAAAATCCAGAAGAAAAACCGTTTATGCAGAAAAAGATAAGCAATGAATAAAAAACACTTTAACTGACAGCCCTGCCTTACAGATATAATGGATTCTATGAAAAAAAGGTCGACCAGTAATTTTTACTGGTCGACCTTAATTCATTAAGAATAATTTGATAACTGTTTTTTGAATAAAACTCTATCTTGATTTTGTCCGTCATAGTCAGAGTGGACTGAAACACCATCAATTATTATATCTCCCTCTTCAATTTCAAATCCCAGCTTGCTATGATAGGCAATTGAAGATTTGTTGACAGGAGACGTTACACAACGGACAACATTGCGACCATTTTCATTAACGACATTAAAAAATTGATTGTATAAATGTCTTCCGATATCATTTTTTCTGTATTCAGGATGCACTCCGACAAAGTGAATATAAGCCTCATCAGATTGAGATTGAGATAGAATCCCTATTAGGAAACCGACTATTTCCCCTTCCTTTTCGGCTATGAAACTTGTATTTGTAAAATGATCAAAGAATAATTTCGGCAACATATCAGACATTTGCCTTCCGCCCCACCATTCATTGATTAGTGGAGATATTGCATAGTAATCTGATCCTTTCACTGAACGAATTTCCATCCTTCTCCCCCTTTAATGATGTAAAAATCTATTTAAACTAATTTTATCATTAAGGTCATTCTCACGTTATTAATTCTATAGCTAACCTAGCCCGATGCATAAAGAAAGAGCTGCCTTAAAGGCAGCACCGATCTTCACTTCATAATAACTGCAATAATCCCTATAATAATGCACAGAATTCCACCCAAAAATTGCCCTAATCCTGAAGCTTCTCCCATTAGCATTAAATTGAATATGTTTTTACTTTTTCGGTTTTTCCCAAATAAGCCATCATCTGTTTTCATACGATAAATACCCCAAACTATTAAAACAGCCCCAAAAATAAATAATACATTAAGCATATATGTTCCTCCGTTGTTTGTTTAATATGTTCATCTTTGTGAAATGTATTATTTGTCATCCTCATCAAAAATAAAAGTTTCTTCAATTGATAAATTAAAAACTGAAGCTATTTTATACGCAAGTAGCACAGATGGATTATACTTTTGTTTTTCTAATGAGATGATCGTTCTAGAAGATACACTTACTTTATCAGCTAATTCTTGTTGCGTTATTCCATATTCTATTCGCAATTCTTTTACTCTATTTTTCATAAATCCTCCGAATTAAAGGAAATGATTGTAATACTTTCTAGACCCAATTTGGCTAATTATTAATGAGACTAAGACAACAAATAATGCAGTATTTGTTGGGATAACGACATAATTAGTAATAAACATAAGAATAAAAATTTCGCACATCAGAATTTGCAAGGAAAAGCGAGCAACTTTCCCATCAATTAATGCATCTCTTTCGTCGTACTCCTTCGATAGTTCCTTTTCTAGTGATTTATTCTTACCGGATGTTATGTAAGAAATTGTTGAGTACAACAAAATTATCCCACCTAGGAATACTATGATATAGCCAAAATTAAATCTTTGTGATGTATCGAGAATTATTTGAATGATTCCCAATATTATTATCACCGTTGAGACTAAAAAACGCTGTATGAATAGATTTTTCAATCATACCTCTCCTAACCAACTTATTCACCTGGAGTGAAGTTTTCTTCACATGAAGTTAACTTCATGTGAAGTTGATTTCATGTTAATCTGTTTCAAAACAAATGTCAAGGGTAAATACTGATTCAACAACTTTCAACTAACCTCCCTCTATAAACATTGATGTATCAACGGTTTGCACCACTCGGTGTATTAGGGTAATTATTTTTTCATTCTACTTTTAAACAGAGTATTGAA